>JAEYPL010000226.1 GCA_023410905.1 Pseudomonadota bacterium | reverse complement strand
TCGTCGGTCCCGACGGCACGATCCGGGATCTCTCGGGCCACGTGAAGGACATCGACGGCAGCGTGCTCGGCGAAGCGGGCCTCGCCAAGCTGCGCGCGATCGATCCTGCCTCGCTGCCGGCGGCTCCCGCGGGCTCGCGCCTCGGAGCACCCGTCGGCAATGTGCGGAACTTCCTCGCCATCGGCCTCAACTACGCCGACCACGCCAAGGAAGCCGGCCAGCCGATCCCTGCCGAGCCGATCGTCTTCTACAAGCTCACGAACTGCATCGTCGGCCCGAACGACGACGTGATGATCCCGCGCGACTCGACCAAGCTCGACTGGGAGCTCGAAATCGCTTTCGTCGTCGGTAAGCGCGCGCGCTATGTCGACCTGAAGGACGCGAAGAGCCACATCGCCGGCTACACCATCTGCAACGACATCTCCGAGCGCGCCTTCCAGATGGAGCGCGGCGGGCAGTGGATGAAAGGCAAGTGCGCCGAGAGCTTCGGCCCGCTCGGCCCCTGGCTCGTCACCGCCGACGAGGTCAAGGACGTCAACAGCCTCACCATGTCGCTCGACCTCAACGGCAAGCGCGCGCAGTCCGGCTCGACAAACACGATGATCTTCAAGTGCGACTTCATCCTGCACTATCTCTCGCAGTTCATGGTGCTGGAGCCGGGTGATGTCGTGACGACCGGCACGCCGCCGGGTGTCGGTCTCGGCATGAAGCCGCCGACGTTCCTCAAGGCCGGCGACGTGATGAAGCTCTCGATCGAAGGCCTCGGCACGCAGCAGCAGAAGGTCGTGCCCTTCAAGCTTTAAACGAGACTGCGCCGGCGCGCCCGCAATCAGAAAGAGAGGCGTGCCGGCCTGCCCGGGAGAGGCACGCCCATGAAAGCGCTGGTTTATACCGGCCCCAATACGCTTGTCTTTCGTGACGAGCCCGATCCGCAGGCCAATAAGGACGTCGTCGTGAAGGTCGACGTCTGCGGCATCTGCGGCTCGGACATGCACGTCTATCTCGGGCACAACCCAGCCCAGCCACCACCTGAAATCCTCGGCCACGAGGCAGCAGGCGTCGCCGTCTCCGGCAAGCTCCAGGGACAGCGCGTTGCGATCAACCCCATCGTCTCGTGCGGCGACTGCGATGTCTGCCGAAGCGGACGCCAGCATCTCTGCCGCGAGCGGCAGGTCATATCGCGCACACCGCGCTCAGGCGCCTTCGCGGAATACGTCAGAGTGCCCGAACGCAATCTGTTCGTCGTACCCGACACCTTGTCGACCGAAATGGCCGCGTTGGCCGAACCTTTCGCCGTCGGCTATCACGCCGTCAATCTGGGCGAGCGTGCCATCCATCTGCCGCTTGCTGCTGCGAACGTCGTGGTGATCGGCGGCGGCCCCATCGGCCTCGTCACTGCGCAGATCCTGCAGTCACGCGGCGCGCGCAACATCCTCATCGCAGAGACAAGCGAAGGCCGGCGCGCAAGCATCGATGCCGCGGGACGCTTCGGCACTTACGATCCCGTTAGCGGGAGCAAGCCCGCCGCCGCAAGCTTCGATCTCGTCATCGACGCCTATGGCGGGAAATCATCGCGCGAGGAAGCCGTGCGGCTGGTCAAGTATGGCGGCACGATCGTTCATGTCGGACTCGCATCGGCCGAAGGCGGCGTGGAGTATCTCCAGCTCACGCGGGGCGAGATCAGTTTGATCGGATCTTTCGCGTACACGCCCGTCGAGTTCCGCGAGACGCTGACAGGCCTCGCCGCCGGCATTTTCGGCCCGATCGACTGGACGGAACAGCGCCCGCTCTCGGAAGGCGTCACGGCCTTCGCCGAACTTGCCGCCGGCAAGGTCACGTCGGCCAAAATCCTCCTCAAGATGTGAGCCCCTGATGTCCGACACGACGATCGTAAGCCTGAAGACAACACTCCTGCGCGTGCCCTGGCAGGGCGCGCCGCCAGCAGCCGGCATCGTGCCGCCTGGGCCACGCGAGTTCGTCATCGTCGAGATCGCGACCAAGGGCGGTCTTACCGGCCTCGGCTATCTGCACATCCTGAGCGGCGGCGCCGCGACCATCGCCACCTGCCTCGAAGAGATGATCGCCCCCAAAATTCTCGGCCGCGATGCGACCGAAGTCGAAGGCATCTGGCAGACGCTTTGGAAGAGCACCTATTGGGTTGGACGCGGTGGCATCGCGACCTTCGCGCTCTCGGCCGTGGACATCGCGCTCTGGGACATCGTCGGCAAGCGCGCGGGGCTGCCGCTGCATCGCCTCTGGGGCAACGCGCGCGCATCGGTCTCCGCTTATGGTTCCGGCTGTTGGCGTGGGCTCGGCCGCGACGGCATGATCGAACGCGCCAAGCACTTCACCGGGATGGGCCTCACGGCCATCAAGATGCAGGTTGCGCATATCCGGCCCTGGCGTGAGGACGTGCGCAATGTCCACGCCATGCGCGAAGCCCTCGGCCCCGATATCGAGATCATGATCGACGTGAACATGGGCTGGACCGCCGATACGGCCATCCAAGCCGGTCACCACATCGATGAGGCCGATCCCTATTGGCTGGAAGAGCCCGTCGTGTGCGAGGATTTTTCCGGCTATCAGCGCGTCGCCGCCGCCCTGAAGACCCGCGTCGTCGGCGGGGAGAGCCACTTCACGCGCTTCGATTTGAGGCCGTTCTTCACCACGCCCTCGTCACCCATTCTGCAGCCCGATCCCATGCGCGGCGGGCTGACCGAGCTGCGCAAGATCGCGGCCGTCGCCGACACGTGGGGTATCCAGATCGCGCCGCACCTCTTCCACGAGTTGACCGTGCATGTGATGGCATCGATCCCCAATGCCAATTACCTCGAATACATGGATTGGAACGACGATCTCTGGGTCGATCCGGCAATCCCCGTCAACGGCGAGCTGAAACCCGGGGAAGCCCCCGGCCACGGCGTCGTCTTCAAACCGGAGGTTCTCAAGGACCATCGCGTCGGCGGCAACGAGGTAAGCGCCCGTTAAGGCATGACCGCTCAGGACTGCCGATCGCGGCCTGATCCAGGCCGCGCGTTTGCCTTTCCTTCACCAATTGGTGGCTAACTCGGCAAGAATTGTTTCACCCCGCTTGCCGAGGGCCGCCCCATGACTGCCAAAGCCGTCTGCCGCATTGCCCAAGCCGCAATCGCGCTTGTTGCCCTGGCGCCTGCCGCCGCCGCTAACGATCTCGTCGTCAAGTACGACCAGTCGCAGTTGCTGCGCATCCCGCGTGCGGTGACCTCGATCATCATCGGCAATCCGAGCATCGCCGACGTGACGGTGCAATCGCCCAACCTGCTCGTCGTCACCGGGCGGACGTTCGGCATCACGAACGTGATCGCCCTCGATTCCGACCGCAACGTGATCCAGGACCAGCGCGTCGTCGTCGTCCGCGACGGCACGAGCCAGGTGAGCCTCTATCGCGGAGCGAAGCGCGAGACGTACAACTGCGCGCCGCACTGCAATCCGAGCCTGATGGCCGGCGATGACTCGAAGTACTTCGGCGAAGTCATGAGCGGCTTCCAGGGTAAGACCTCGTTCTCGGACAAGGCAGCGGACGGCTCGACCGGCGGCAACAACTGAGCGCCGGACGCGCCTTACTAGCTCTTCTTGGGCCTAGCCCTTCTTGATCTCGACCTCGATGAACGCAACGTCGTGATCCGTTGGGTTGATCACGTTGTGCTCGACGCCCTCGCCGCGATAGTAGGGCACGCCGTTCGTGAGCGGGACCACGCGCTCGGCCCCGCCCGGCTCCTCGAGCTTCAGCGCGCCACCCGTCACCGGCAGCACGACATAGTCGTGGCCATGGCGATGCCAGCCCGTCTCCGCGCCCGGCGCGAAATCCCAGCGTGTCGTGATCACGCGCTCGTTGTCGATGAGGACCGTCGGGACAGCCTTCGGGCGGGCAGTGGTCATAGGGAAGTCTCCGGATAGCATTTCATTACCCGCGAAGCCTAAGCCTCCCTCTTCGTCGCCGCCACCCCACCGGTCGCCGCAGGCCGATCACTGAACGTGCGGTGCAAAATCAGGGTTCCGACCCAGCCCGCACCCGCTGCATGGCCGGCGCGCCTTCCATCGCCGCCCGCTTGCCTCTAGGCTAAGCGAGCCCTCCCCTCGAGCCTCGCGAGCATCACATGATCTTCGACCACCGCACGTACTACCTCAAAGCTGGCATGGTTCGCGCCCATCTGGCCCAATATGAGCAGTACGGGCTCAAGCCGCAGACGCGCCACCTCGGCCAGCCCTTTCTGTACGCGACCACCGAGGTCGGCGACGTGAACTCCTACGTGCACGTCTGGGCTTACAAGGATCTGGCCGACCGCACCGCGCGCCGCGCCGCCCTCTGGGCCGATCCCGAGTGGCTCGACTACGTGAAGCGCTCAGGCGAACTCGGCGCGCTCCTCAAGCAGGAGAACAAGATCCTGCTGCCCGCGCCCTTCTTCAAGCCAGCGGGCGCCTGAGCCGTTGACACCGCACCCGGACATGAGCCTGTTTCCCGCATGACAACGCTTCTGCTGACGCACCCCGTCTTCCTCGAACACGACACCGGCCCCGGCCATCCCGAGCGTCCGGATCGGATGCGCGCCATCGACAAGGTGCTCGCGCACGAGATTTTCCAGACCCCTGCGCTCGCGCGCGAGGAAGCGCCACTGCGTGATGACGTCGAAGAATGGATCGCGCTCGCGCACCCGCAGGCCTATATCGAGCGCATCAAGGAACTGCGGCCGAGCGACGGCGAGAGCCCCGTCCATCTCGATGGCGATACACTCCTCTCGTCGGGATCGTGGGAAGCAGCACTGAGGGCCGTTGGTGCGGGCCTGCGTGCCGTCGATGCGGTGATCGACAAGTCATCCGGCTTTGCCAATGCCTTCTGTCAGGTGCGCCCGTGCGGCCATCATGCCGAGACGGCGCGCGCCATGGGCTTCTGCATCTTCAACAACATCGCCGTCGCCGCGATGTACGCTCGCAAAAAGCACGGCGCCGAGCGTGTCGCGGTCGTCGATTTCGACGTCCACCACGGCAATGGCACGCAGGACATCTTCTGGAGCGACAAGGATCTCTTCTTCGCCTCGACGCACCAGATGCCGCTCTATCCAGGTACGGGCGCGCTCGGCGAGACGGGCGTCGGCAACATCTTCAATGCCCCGCTCCGTCCGGGCGACGGTGGCGAGCCGTTCCGCGAGGCGATGGAATCGCGCATACTGCCCGCCTTGCAGAATTTCGGCCCCGATCTGGTGCTGATCTCCGCAGGGTTCGATGCTCACCGCGACGACCCGCTGGCCAACCTTCAGCTCGTCGAAAGCGACTTTGCCTGGGCGACCGAGGCTCTCGCCGAAGTGGCCCGTCGCCAGGCTCATGGCCGCGTCGTCTCGATGCTCGAAGGGGGCTACAATCTGACCGGCCTCGCGCGCTCGGTCGCCGTTCACGTCAAGGGCCTGATGGACGCCGGATCGTAGCGTCCCGCCCGAGGAGAAAATCATGCAGACGACCAAGCCTCAGAGCCGGCACGCCGATATCCGCGAGATGTCGTTCGAGCGCGCGCTGAAGGAGCTCGAAGCCATCGTCGGGCGCCTCGAGCGCGGCGATGTCGAGCTCGAGGAATCCATCAGCATCTACGAACGCGGCGAAGCGCTGAAGGAGCATTGCGACCGCCTGCTGAAGCAGGCCGAAGCCAAGGTCGAGAAGCTCACTTTCGCTGGCGATGGCACGCCGAAAGGTGCCGCGCCGCTGGATCCCGACAAGGATCCCTGACGTACGGCGGTATACACCCGCGTCAGCAGGCACACGCACGCCCTCCAGCTCAATTCCCGCCGATCGGATTTGATGCCCGCCGGACACACCGTCCGCGCGCTGAGCGTCGTACGCGCATTCCTGCGGCAGCCTGCTCGGAAAATTCGCGGCAAATGCCTGGGGAGAAGCCGCCCAGGGGTACTTGATCGCGCTGAATCACGAGAAAATGAGCCCACCTCGCGGCTGTCGGCGGCATCATCTCGTCCCCGGTGGCGACAACCGAGGGAACTTATCGAGAAAAGCAGACGCTATTGGGAGGGAGCACGGTGAACAGATAACCCGAGAGGTCACCATGCGACTCGCACTTGGACTTGCTGTTCTGCTCGCCCTGATGATGCCGGCGCCTGCCAGCGCCCACGATTGGTACCCGATCGAATGTTGCAGCGGCTTCGACTGCGCGCCAGTCGAGCAGGCCGAGCTTCAGGAGGGCGACACGCTCGTCGTCACCTCCGAGCACGGCACGGGCATCGTGCCTGCCTCCATGACCCGACGCGAGTCCAAGGACCATCGGATGCACGTATGCATGCGCAAGAGCTGGGATGGCCAGATGCGCGTTATCTGCGTTTTCCTGCCGCCCCAGACCTGAGGTCCGGCGTTTCCCGGCCGACCTTGGCGCGTACGCCTTCGCGGATTGCGACCTTTGGCGTCATCGCCGAAGGAAGCCATTGGCGTAGGATGATTTTTTCTTCGTGTGGGGCCTGCGGCTTCTGCTACGCTCCAGAGCGTGATAACGAGGCGCAGCGCCCGAGATTCTGAGCTGGAAATTTCATGTCGAATTCCGAGAGCAAAACGCCCCTTCTCGATCAAGTGCGCACGCCCGACGACCTCCGCGGGCTCCCCGAGAAGGATCTGCGCCAGCTCGCCGATGAGCTGCGCACCGAGACCGTCGACGCGGTTTCGGTGACCGGCGGCCATCTCGGGGCCGGGCTCGGCGTCGTCGAGCTTACGGTTGCTCTGCACTACGTGTTCGACACACCGCGCGATCGCCTGATCTGGGACGTCGGCCATCAGGCCTACCCGCACAAGATCCTCACCGGCCGGCGTGATCGCATCCGCACGCTCCGCCAAGGGGGTGGCCTCTCCGGCTTTACCAAGCGCGCCGAGAGCGAGTACGACCCGTTCGGCGCCGCGCATTCCTCGACCTCGATCTCGGCCGGTCTTGGCATGGCGGTGGCCCGCGATCTCGACGGCGGCAAGAACAACGTCGTGTGCGTCATCGGCGATGGCGCCATGAGCGCCGGCATGGCCTACGAGGCCATGAACAACGCAGGTGCCCGGAACGAGCGCCTCGTCGTCATTCTCAACGACAACGACATGTCGATAGCGCCGCCGGTCGGCGCACTCTCGACCTATCTCGCGCGCATCACGTCGAGCGGCACCTACCTGCATCTGCGCGAGGCCATGAAGCAGCTCGCCAAGCGGCTGCCCAAGCAGTGGGAGCTGCGCGCCGCTCGCGCCGAGGAATACACCCGCACCTACTGGACCGGCGGCACGTTCTTCGAGGAGCTCGGCTTCTACTACGTCGGCCCGATCGACGGCCACGACTTGAGCGTTCTGCTCCCCGTGCTCAAGAACGTCCGTGACGCCGAACATGGCCCGATCCTGGTCCACGTCGTCACCAAGAAGGGCAAGGGCTATCCGCCGGCGGAGGCCTCCGACGACAAGTATCACGGCGTCAACAAGTTCAACGTCGTCACCGGCGCCCAGGTGAAGGTCAAGCCGAACGCACCGAGCTATACGAAAGTCTTCGCCGACAGCCTCATCACCGAAGCGCGCAAGGATCCGAAGATCGTCACGGTCACGGCTGCCATGCCGTCCGGTACGGGTCTCGATCTCTTCGGCCAGGAATTCCCCGAGCGCACTTTCGATGTCGGCATCGCCGAGCAGCACGGCGTTACGTTCGCCGCCGGTCTCGCCACGGAAGGCTACAAGCCCTTCTGCGCCATCTATTCGACGTTCCTGCAGCGCGCCTACGATCAGGTCGTGCACGACGTCGCGATCCAGCGCCTGCCCGTGCGCTTTGCGCTCGACCGCGCCGGCCTCGTCGGTGCCGATGGCCCGACGCATGCCGGATCGTTCGATATCGCCTACCTCGGTTGTCTGCCGAACTTCGTGATCATGGCCGCCGCCGACGAAGCCGAGCTTCGCCACATGGTCGCGACCTCTGTCGCTATCGACGATCGTCCCAGCGCCTTCCGCTATCCGCGTGGCGAGGGCGTCGGCGTCGATCTTCCCGAAGTCGGCGTGCCGCTCGAGATCGGCAAGGGCCGCATCATGCGCGAAGGTTCGGCCGTTGCCATCCTCTCGCTCGGCACGCGTCTCGCCGAAAGCCTCAAGGCGGCCGACCAGCTCGCGGCCCTCGGCCTCTCGACGACCGTCGCGGACGCACGCTTCGCCAAGCCGCTCGACGAAGATCTCGTGCGCCGCCTCGCGCGCAACCATGAAGTGCTGATCACCATCGAGGAAGGATCGATCGGCGGCTTCGCGAGCCAGGTTCTCCAGTTCCTCGCGAGCTCGGGCCTGCTCGACCGCGGGCTCAAGGTTCGCCCCATGATCATGCCGGACACGTTCATCGAGCACGACAAGCCCGAGCGCATGTACGAGCAGGCCGGTCTCGGTGCTGCCGGCATCGTCGCGACTGTCCTCAACGCCCTCGGCCGCCCCGTCCAAGCCAACGAGGCCGGTGAGAGGGCGTAGTTCCCGATCGCGACGAGCGTATCTCGCCCCGTTTTTCCAGCCCGAAACGCCGCCCAACGCATCGGCGCGGCGTCCGGAATCTATTGATCCGGCGTAGGCGGATATCTTGCCGCCGTGGTTTCTCACGCCTTAATGCAATTGCTCGAATGCCATCCTCTGCATTTATCGCCACCTAATTTTAACGCCGGTAAATCATGGCATTGGAAGCATAATTCCGGCAAATTTGACGCAATTGGCGCTTGAGCGGGAAACGCCGCGCTTGTGGCAACGTCGGGCGCGGATATCCGCAGCCGGCGGCGTTCGTCATTCACCTGGAGATGCTGCATGTCCGCAGTCATCATGGAAGAACAGCTTCTCGTCGCCCTCGGCACGGACGCGGACCTCAGCGCCGCAGGCTGCGCTGCGGAGGCAGCAAGCCAAGTCGGGATCATCGTCCGGCGTGGCACACACTATCGCGGCGCATGGTGCTGGCGACGCGGCGCCTATGCCTTCACGCCCGCTGGCTACAGCGAAGCAACGCACAGCGTCGCCACCATCGACGAGGCTCTGCTCGTCACCCGACAGATTGCGCTGAGGTAAAGCGCCTCAGGCGCCTCTGCTGCCCGGCGTCCAGCCCGGTGGTGCCATCTCGAAACCGCTGAACTCGAATGCCGGGCTGACCGTACAGCCGATCAGCGTCCAGGCGCCCATGCTGACCGCGCTTTGCCAAACGCCGGCGGGCACAATTGCCTGCGGCCGTGCGCCGGAAGCCAGATCATTGCCGAGCGTTGCCACCGTCACCGCTTCACCTTCCGCCGACATCGATAGTTCGAGCGGCGCGCCCCCATACCAGTGCCAAATCTCGGCAGCGTCGACGCGGTGCCAATGCGAGCGCTCGCCGGCTTGCAGAAGGAAGTAAATCGCCGTGCCAGCTCCGCGCGCACCATCCGCGCCCGCGTGCCGCCACGTCTCGACGTAGTGCCCGCCCTCCGGATGCGGCTTCATGCCAAGCGTTGCTATGATCTCCTCAGGCGTCATGTCTGGCGTCACCGGCATCCGAGCTCGCGCTCGCGCGCCTGCAGCGCATCGACAGCAGCGCGATTGGCCGACGACATCGCCGCACGCGCAGCCTGCTGATCGCGGAAGCAGGATGACGTATCGAAGGCTTGCCGTGCGCGCGCCGTGGTGAAGCAATAGCCATGGCTGTGCCAGATGGCATTACGCCGGAACCAGAGATCGTCGCAGCTCGTCGCAGACGCGGGCGGTGTCGCAGGCGTCTGCACGCGCGGCGGTGGGGCCATGGGCACGGCCGCCGGCTGCGCGCGTGGCACGGCCACCGAGCGGCAGCATGCAATCCAGTTGCTGTGCGCCCAACCGCTCATGCCGTCGATCAGTTCGACGCGACGCCAGGGGCCACGGCTTTCGTGCACCTTGAGCAACGTGTCGGGTCCCATGGTGGCGATGCGCGTGTCGTTCGGCAGCGGCCCCGTTCTCAGCGCGAGGAAGTTGTCGCCCTTCGGATCGAGCCCGGTGACGTAGTGATATTGCTCGACGGCTGCTTGCGGAATTCCTCGCGGTCCGGATGGAATCATGGGCGCATTCGGGGGCGCATCGGCCGTGCGCCGCGGCGGGGGCGCACCGGCGCCGGCAAAAGCCACTTCATCAACGAGCGATGAGTTCTCCCAGGGGATCTGGGTCTCGTTCGTCTCCTGCTGGACGGCCGCACGCACGCGCCGCATGACCGCGTGCACATCGGCCCCCGCCAGGGGCATGTGCTCGAGCAGCGCACGTGTGAACGGGCTGTTGCGCCCCCTCCCATCGAGCGCGACGTTCCCCGGCTGCGTCGAGTAGACGATGAACGATCCCACACCGGCATAGACGCGCGCGAGGCCGCGACCGCCACCCGCCGAGCGCGACTTCTCGCCACCGCCGGCGATGCCATCGGCGAAGGGATTATCGCGGCAGGCATCGAGGATCACGATGCGGGTGCGCGAGAGCCGCGACAGATCGGCGAGCATCGCATTGAGCGGCACGAACTGCCGGCGCACGCCATCCTCGCTCTCGACGCGCGCATCGACGGGCGCGAGATAATTCTCGCCGCCCATCTGCATCGCGTGACCGGCGAAGTACACGAGCGACAGATCATCGGGCTGGAGCTGGCGCGAGAATGCGGCGAACGCATTCATCATCTCGGCGCGCGAGAGATCGAGTTTCAGCGTCACATCCCAGCCGAGATCGCCGAGCCGCGCCGCCAGATCCTGCGCGTCGCTTCCCGGATTGGGCAGAACGGATGTGAACTGGTAAGCCGAATTGCCGACAACAAAGGCGCGCCGCGTGGCGCCTTCGGCCGGCTCGGCCGCGCCGACTGCCACGACCACCGCCGCCGTAGCCAAAAGCAGCGACAACCGCGCCCGCAAATGCGCCCAGACCGCGCACGCGAAGAAAGAAGCCCCCATCAAGCCACCCTCCATGAACTCAGGAGGGAACCAATAGCCGATAAGGGGCAGCTTTTCTATTCGGCCGGAATGGCGACCTCGGCCTCGGCTACCGCAACTGCAGGCTTCGGCGCAACAACCTCGGCGGGGCCACCGAAGGCGCTCTCGTTGAGACGCACCCAATTATCGAGCTGGGCGACACCGTCCTCGACGCCGATCTCCGGCTTCCACCCGAGCACCCGCTCGAGCTTGCGCACGTCGCTGATGTAGACCCGCTGGTCGCCGGGCCGCCAGTCGTCGAAGCGCAGGGGAATCTTGCGGCCCATACGCTGCTCCAGCAGACCGACCAGATCGACGAGCGACAAAAGCTGGCTCGTCCCGCCGCCGATATTGAACGCCTGCCCCTTGATCTTGTCGGGCGACATGATCGCGGCCTCGTAGGCCCGCACGAGGTCGTCGACATGGAGCACGTCGCGGACCTGCTTGCCGTCGCCATAGATGGTGATCGGGCGACGCAGGCGCGAGGCGATCGTGAACCAGGCAACCCAACCCTGATCCTCGATGCCGAACTGGCGCGTGCCGTAGATGCACGACTGGCGGAACGCGGTCGCGGGGATCCCGTACATCCGCGCATAATCGAGCGTGTACTGGTCCGCGGCGCCCTTCGAGCAGCCATAGGGCGAGAGGAAATCGAGGGCCTGTTCCTCGTCGATGCCGTGCGGACGATCCACATAGGCATAACGATTGCCGCGCAACTCGTAGCGGGCTCCTTCGATCTTGCCGTAGACCTTGTTCGTCGAGGCGAAGATGAAGACCGCCTCGGGCGAATGCCTGCGGACGGCGTCGAGAAGATTGAACGTGCCGAGCGCATTGATCATGAAATCGGTGCGCGGATCGGTGACCGAGGTCGTGACAGCGACCTGCGCCGCGAGATGGATCACGGCATCATAGCGTCGCTCGGACAGCACGCGCTCGACGGCTGCCCGCTCGCGGATATCGACCTTCTCGAAATCGAAGGACGTGCCATCGCGCAGCCAGTTGAGGTTCTGGTCCGTGCCGTCGCGCGAGAGATCGTCGAGCACGGTGACACGCCAATTTCGCGTTCCGAAGTAGCGGGCAGCATTGCAGCCGACGAAGCCGGCTCCCCCAGTAATCAAAACCCTCTTACCGCGCATTTCGCCTCCTCGACGACCATCTCAATCAGACCGGCAGCCCCACCCGAGCCACACGAGCCCGACCTACTGGCGCAACCGCCCCTTGAGACGCCGTGCCAGCCAAAATGGTTCAGACCCTGAATATTATGGGAGTGAACATGAACAAAAGCCGTGCGCTGCACAATGGGCCTTCGCACGGCAGGCTGCCGGTATTGCAGGCTTGCCTCAGGCTATTATGCAACACCGCTCAGAAGGAACTTTAGCCCTTGCGCGGCGTTCACGCCCGGTTCATCTGAGGTTGCGCACGGAGCAGCGTCTGCAAGTTTCGGCTGCGAAGCGCATGGAGCGTCCGCATCAATGAGAATTCTCGTTACAGGGGGGGCGGGCTTCATCGGCTCCCACCTTACCCGACGCCTGCTGGCCGACGGCCACGAAGTCCACGTCATCGATAACGAATCCAACGGCTTACGCAGCACGCTTCCCGCTGGTGCGCACTTCGTCCACGGTGATGTAATCAGGCCGGAAGACCTCGAGCCGGTCTTTGCGAAAAAGCTCGACGCGGTCTGCCATCTGGCCGGTCAGGTCTCGATCATCCGAGCCTTCGACAATCCCGTAGGTGACCTGCGCACGAACACCGAGGGCACAGTGAATGTCGTGCAGCAGTGCGTGAAGCACCGCGTGCCGCGCCTCATCTATGCAAGTTCGATGACCGCCTATGGCGATTGCGATCAGGTGCCGACGCCAGAGAGCGAGCCCTGTGAACCGGATTCCTATTACGGCATCACGAAGTACGCGGCTGAACGCTACGTCCACTCGACAGCAATCCGCCCCGACCTCGACTTCAAGTTCAACGTCACTTCGCTGCGCATGTTCAGCGTCTACGGCCCCGGCCAAGCCCTCGACAATCCCTATCAGGGTGTACTCGGCATCTTCATCGGCCGCCTGATCCGCGGCGAACCGATCACGATCTTCGGCGACGGCGAGCAGACGCGCGATTTCGTCTACATCGGCGACATCATCGAGGGCTGGGTTACCGCGCTCACGAATGACAAGGCCGCGGGCGGCATCTTCAATCTCGGAAGCGGCCGCTCGACCTCGATCAACGACCTCGCGAACTACGCGGCCGGCGCCTTTGGGCATAAGCCCGGAGCCTACGACATCCGCCACGCGCCATCGCGCCCCGGTGAACAGCGGCGCATCCAGGCCGACATCTCACACGCGCGCGCCGTGCTAGGCTGGGAACCACGCACGATGCTTGCAGAGGGCCTAGCCGAAACCGTCCGGCAGGGACGGGCGCTAACGGGCGGCTGAGAAATCCATGAAACTCATTCTCGTCACCTCGTGCGATGCCTGGACGCGCAGCGTTTCGACCATCCATCACTATGTCGCGGCCGGTCGCGCACTCGGACACGATGTCTCGCTCTACGGTCCGCCGAACCCTGAGCTGCCGTCGCTTCCCTACACGACCGATCTCGATGGCGTGGATCTCGCGCTGTTCGTCATTCAGGTGCCGGGCGACTTTCCGCAGATGCCGCACCTCGCGCGCCTCATCGATGCGATCCCGCGCGAAAAGCGCGCCGTCGTGGATCTCTGGGGCCGCTACAATGAAACGATCTTCATCGATCATGACTTCAATCACCTCGAGAAGATGGATGGCCATCTCGGCTGGGAGTGGGATGAGGCCTTCCGCGCCACGTCGGACCTCATACTTCAGCCGACGCTGAGCCCGCTGCGTCCGGACGTCGCCTCGTTCCTCTTTCATGCCTTCGCGCCCGAGGCCGTTGCGACACCCGAAACAAGCGTCGAGCAAGCTGCTGCGCGCTGGCGCGACAGCGAACGCTGGTTCGGCGTCGCTTATGTCGGCAGCAACTGGCAACGCTGGGAGCAGGTGCGCGACTTCCTCAAGGCGCACGCCGCCGTGCGCAAGGACGTCGGCTGGGCCGGCCTCGTCGGCTGGGATTGGAAGGAACGCCCCGAGTGGGCGATCCAGCAAGGCATGGCTGGCATCGACACCGATCCCGAGCTCATGCTGAACCTCGAAGTCACGGTCAAAGACGGCGTACGTTTTGACGAGATCTTCCGCTATCTCAATCAGTCGAAGTTCGCGCCAATCTTCCATCGGCCGCTCTTCCGACACTTGAACTTCGTCACAGGCCGCTCGTTCGAGACTTTCCACGCCGACAGCGTGCCCCTGCTCATGTTGCCGAAGCCCTTCGTCGAGGCCGTTTACGGCCCTGCAGCACTGGCGCTCGTGCCGGGCGATGATGTCGCCGCCTATCTGAGCAAGGCGGTCAAAGAACCGGAGCCCATCTGGGACGCCGTCTTCAAGACACGCGCACACCTCGCGCAGCACCATTCCTATGCGCGCCGTTTCGATGAGCTGGCCGCGCTCGCAGCCGGGCGCAATCGATGAACATCCTGTTCGTCATGAAGCATCGCGGCAATGCGGGCAACACCCACGCCGTGGCCGACTACATGCGCGTTGCGCCCGATTTCGGCCATCGCGTCGCGATCTTCGGACGCGCATTGCCCTGGCTGCCCGAGATCAATTTCTCCGATCAGGTGCTCGAATTCGACAAGGTCGTCTATCTCTTCGAGTCCGAGATCTACCGCCTGAGCCCCGTGCACGAAGCGACGCTGATCGGCGCAATCGGGCGCAAGGATCGCATGATCCTCGACATGGACGGGATGTATAACCCCGTCGTCTGCCTCGACGGCTACGACCGCAATCACGACACCGAGGAAGAGCGCGCCCAGTGGATCGAGCACTATCATGCGCTCGCCGATCGCGTGCACAAGCCGACGATCGCACCGCCCGCGACACCGCGCGATGTGCCGCTGACCTTCTACGGCTACGACCCCGCACTCGAGACCGATCCCGCCACCGCACCGGAAAAAATCTACGACATTCTCCACGTCGGCCATAACTGGTGGCGCGGGCGCGATATCGAGAAGGTGCTGCTTCCCGTCGTCTCCAAAAACCGCGAGAAAATCGGCCGCGTCTGTTTCGTCGGGCTGTGGTGGGACAAGCCGCCGACCGAAGATGGCTCAGGCAATCCGCTCGCCTTCGCCTTCGATTCAGCCGAGTTCAACCGGCTCGGCATCGAGACGCAGGATTCGGTCATGTACGACCAAGTCGTGCACACGATGAGCCAGGCGAAGATCAACATCTTCACTCAGCGCCCCGTGCTGCATCACCTGCGCCATCTCACGCTCAAGTATTTCGAGATCTTCTACGCCGACACGATCCCGCTGATGGTGCTCGACGCGGATCACGCCGCCGATGTCTATGGGCCGGCCGCGCGCGAGCTGACGCTGACGGCCGCGAATGCGGATGAGCGGATCATGGATGCGCTCGCACGGCCCGCACGCTATCGCGAGATCGTGCAGGACGTGCGCCGTCATCTCGCGAAGCATCATGGCTATGACCGGCGCATGCAGGAGCTTGCTGCGGCACTGAAGAATTGACGAGATTGCAGGAGCGCAGCGCACGATGAAGCTGGTGTTCGTATATTGGGGCTTCGAGAACGCCGGCAGCATGCTGGACCTCAAGGGCTACGCGCGCGCGGCCGAAGCCGCAGGCCATGAAGTCACCGTCTATGGCCCGCCGGGTCACGTCTACGCCCTCAACTACTCCAAGGATCTCTCGAACGCGGATGCCGTCGTCTTCGTCGTCGAATGGACGACCGACCTCCAGTTCGGCGACCGCCTCGACTGGCTGCGGCTCATCTCGTCCGTGCCGCGCAGCCGCCGCGTCGTCATCGATTGTGATGGCGCCTATAACGATCCGATCGCCTTCCGCGGCGACTACAATCACAAGACGCCGGAGAAGAGCCGCGACTGGATCGCCATGTGCGACAGCATCGCCGACAAGATCTGCCAGCCGACGCTGAAGCCCGAGCGGGCGAACGTCATTCCCTTCCTCTTTCATATCTACGATCCTGCCTGGGAAACACCGCTCGACTTCTCGTCCAAAGAGTTCGGCATGATCTATGTCGGGCACACCAAATTTCGCTGGCACGGCATGTCGCAAGTGCTGCGCGGCATCGAGCCCATTCGTGACAGGCTCGGCCGCATCGGGCTCGTCGGCGAGGGCTGGGATGCCCCGCTCGAGTGGACGGAATGGAAGGAGATCCGCGACGACTACTATGTCGATCGCGACTATCTCAAGCAGCTCCAAGTCGAAGCCCTGGGCGCGGTCAAATACGACCAGGTCATCGCGACCATGAGCCGGGGCGTTTTCAATCCCGTCATTTACCGCCCGCTTTTCGAGCGCCTCGGCTTCGTCACCTGCCGCACGTTCGAAACGCCGGCATCGGGCACGATCCCCCTCTTCCTGCTGGACGACGACTATGTCCGCGGCGTCTTCGGCGAGGACGCGGCCGCGCTGGTGCTCGGGGCGTCGCCGGAGAGTAAGATCCTCGATGTTGTCGACCGGCCGAAGCACTACGCTGATATAGTGATGGGCATCCGCGAGGACTTCCGGCAACGCCATAGCCCCGCGGCACGGCTCAAGGATCTGATCGAGATCATCGAAGCGTAGTGAAATGACCAATGCGATCGGGCCAGATCTGCATCCGCACGACGGGGCGCCAGAGAGTGCGCCTCCCGTGCGGCGCATGGGCTTGCGCTATGGCTTCAACGAGATCAACGGCTGGTGGCATCTATCGGATGGCCCGCATGGTGAAGCGATCCGCCGCCGCCTGCATCTGATGGACACGCGCCTCGTGCGCATCTTCGTCTTCGACCCGCAGGTGCCCGATCCCTTCGCCGACTGGCGCAGCTTTGCAGCCTTCGTGCAAGGCGTGCTCGATGCCGGTGCCGTCCCCATGATCACCTTCGCGCGCTTCGAGCCGCCCTTCGACAAGCCCGCCAACATTCGCACATTCGTCGCACGCTGCCGGGAGATCGTCTGGTCCTGCATCGAACAGTGGGGAGCGAACCGCGTCAAAGATTGGTTCTGGTGCATCTGGAACGAGCCGAACAACAAGATCATCGGCGGCGATCTGACCTACGAGCAGTATCATCGCATCTATATCGAGGTCGCGTCGCGGATCCACGAACTGCTCGCGCCGCATCTCGGCGCGCAGAAAGCCCGTATCGGCGGCCCGGCCATCGACGGCAATCACCGACCCTATTGGATGGACTGGATCGCCCGCCTCGTCGCTGACGTGGACGATCACCTTCTCGGTTTCGTCTCGTGGCACCGCTACGGCGACTGGCGGCCGGCAGTACCGAGCGCATCGCTCGAACTAGAGATGTGGAACTCGCCGGATGCGCCGCTCGGTGCGACCTACGAAGCCCTGCTCATGGCGCAGACGCCGACGTACGAAGGGCGCGCGCGCGGCGTCGCGCGCCTCCTCAAGGACCGCGACATCCTCAATATCTGCGGTGAGCTCAACACGATTTCGCATCACGAGAACTATTACACGCTCGGCCTGAACCAGAATGTCTTCGGCGCCACCTTCTATATCTCGGCGCTGATCCATCTCATTCGCGGTGGTGCCGATGCCGAAATGCGCTGGACCGCGACCGCGCACGGCACCGACGCCTATGGCCTTGTCTCCATGCGTGGCGAGCCCATGCCGCCGGCCCTCGCCAAGCAGATCTTCGTCCAGCATGTCCAATTCGGCGACATGGTTCGCTTCCCGCCGGCCCGCATCGATTACCCCGAGATCGACGCCATCGTGGTCTCGCGGGACGGGCGGCTGAGCGCGGTCTTCGTCAACACGTCACGACGGCCTGTGATGCTCCGCGCTGCCGAATGGGACGGCGCGCTTGCGTCTTGCAATGAGGTTCTGCGCCTCGACACGGGCACCGGCGGGCGTGTCGTGCGCGCGAACTTCGACGGGACGGTTCAAATCGATGGTTATGGCATGGCTGTAGTGACCAACCGCGCATCCTCCACCATAATCGACTGAGAAACGCGGTTACGGGCTGAGGGAGACGATGGGTGGATAAGGCATTCGGCTGGATCGGCGAGATCTTTCAGACATTGCTGCGGCTCTTGCCGTGGCTGGTGATCGTGCCGGCGACCCATGCTGGCGTCGCGTTCGTGCACGGCCATCGTATCAAGAAGTGGGAGCCGGGCCTGCATTGGTACTGGCCGGTCGCGACCACGTACAAGATGATGATGACCGTGCGCCAGACGCAGAAAATTCAATCCAAGGTCATCATGAGCCGCGACCAGCAGACGATCATCGTCGGCGCGCTCGTGACATACTATGTCGATGACATCGTCGCGGCGCTCGCGCATATCGCGGATCTCGCCTCGGATGTCATCGAGCGCTCGCAAGGCGCCATCCTGAACGAAGTCAGCAAGCATACGCTCGAGGAAATCCAGGCGGATCGCTGGGCATTCAACAACCAGCTCAAGGATGTCGTCGGCGCCAACCTCAATGGCTACGGCGTGCAGATTCTGCAGATCCAGCTCACCGAACTCGCGCCGACGCAGTCGATCGCCTTCAACGGGCACGCTGCACTCGGCAATTACTCGCTGTGGAGCGGGTTTTAGCGCAAACCATGTTCGCGCCTGCGGCGCGAGTGGGGCCATGCCTCTGGCATGCCTCCGGCATGACCCCCACACCCCACCGGGAGGGACACCCTCCCGAACCCACCCGCCTTTACGACTTGATCCAATACACACCCCACTCGTCGATGCGCGTGATCGGATCAGTGATGCCATGCGCGGCGCGATACTCGTCGATGGCCGTGCGATGCGCTTCGAACAGATGATAGTCATCCGCGATCAGCGTGCCGCCCGGTGACAGCTTCGGGTAGAGGTTCACGATGCCATCGCGCGTGCTCTCGTACATGTCGCCATCGAGGCGCAACACGGCGAGCTGCGCGACTGGCGCTGTCGGCAGCGTATCCTTGAAGAGCCCTTCGAGAAAGACGACCTGATCGTCCAGCAAGCCATAGCGCGCGAAGTTCGCCCTCACTTCGTCGAGCGAGACTGCGAAGTCAGTCCATTTGTGGAACTCGGCGCCCGCATCGGGCGCAACGCCCTCCGTCGGCGGCGGCAGGCCGGCGAAGCTGTCCGCGGCGAATACACGGCGATCGGCGATGCCATAGGCCTTCAGCACCGCGCGCATCATCATGACGGCTCCGCCGCGCCAGACACCCGTCTCCATGAAGTCGCCGGGAACGCCGGCCCGAATGACGCGCTCGCATTCGCTGCGCACATTCTCCATGCGCTTGAAGCCGATCATCGACGGCGCCGCCGAGGGCCAATCCCAGCCCTGCTCGCGATACTCCTCGTAGTAGGCATCGACCTTCGACGATGGCAGCGGTGGATCGCGATTGAGCCGACCGATGAGGCTGTCGCGCATGAGGTCGAGGTAGGCGCGGCGTAACAGCGCGCCTTCGTCACCCGCCAAGTCGCTGGTGTTGCTATGTGATAGCTCAGACATCGATGGATTTTCCCGGCGCTGCATCCACGCCGGGAGAATCTAGCAGACATTTGCGCGGCGGGCGCCATCAATGCCCGCCACGGCTCAGGCTCGGTTCACGCCGCCAACGGCCAGGTTCGTCAGCTTGTAGTTGGCGGCTTTCTCCTGATCCAGAATCCCGCTCAGAAGATCATGGGCCTCGGGCTGGTCGATGGCCTTCGCCCACTCCCGCAGCGTGCCATAGCGCGCGATCTCGTAGTGCTCGATAGCCTGGCAGCAGCCGATGAGCGCAGCATTGCGCGCCGCGGCCCCTTTCGCTTCCTTGATTACGCCGTCGCATTCCTTGATCAACCCCTCGATGGCATCGCACTTTTCACCCTTGGCCTCGATGCCCGTCGACTTGAAGACCTTTTTGAGCGTCGCAATCTGCCCCTTGGTCTCGGTCAGATGCTCCTGCAGTGCCTTCTTGAGCTCGGCATTGCTCACGGCCTCGATGACCTTGGGCAGTGATTTAGCGATGGCATTCTCGGCATAATAAACATCCTGCAGCGTATGCTCGAACGCATCCGACAGCGTCTTCATGGCGTCTCTCCGACTATGTGCGGGGCTTGGGTCTACTCGTCATTCGTGACGGGAACGCCCGAACACAAACCGGGTTGCAACCACCTGCAATCTCATGGGCGCTGTCTGGCCTCGCCCTTCTTGCCACTCAGAGCTACGCGTGCCAGCCTACGGCATTCCATTCTCCCTCCGCACGGTGCCCGCCCCCATGACAAAAATCACCGAGATCGCCACCGGCCTTCGCTTTCCTGAAGGCCCCATTGCCATGCCGGATGGCACCGTCCTGCTCGTCGAGATCGAGCGCGGGACACTGACGCGCGTGCACCCGGACGGGCGCACGGAGGTCGTCGCGGAGACGGACGGCGGTCCCAATGGCGCGGCCATCGGCCCGGACGGCGCCTGCTACATCTGCAACAACGGCGGCTTCGCATGGGTGCGCGGCGAAGGCACGCTGCGCCCGCACATGCAGGCCGAGGACTACAAAGGCGGGCGCATCGAGCGCGTCGATCTCGCGACGGGGCGCATCGATGTCCTCTACACACACGGCCCCAGTCACAAGCTCAATGGCCCGAACGATCTCGTCTTCGACGCACACGGCGGCTTCTACTTCACCGATCTCGGCAAGGTGCGCGACCGCGAGCAAGATCGCGGCTGCGTCTACTATGCCAAGGCCGATGGCAGCCTCATCAAGGAGGTGGCGTTCCCACTCATGACGCCGAATGGCTGCGCCCTCTCCCCTGATGGCCACACGCTCTATGTCGCCGAGACGTGGACAGGGCGCGTGTGGGCCTACGACATCACCGCACCCGGAGAGATCGCCAAGGCGCCATGGCCCGCGCCGAACGGCGGTCGACTGCTCGCCGGTGTGGGCGGCTTCAATCTGTTCGATTCCATGGCCGTCGACGGCGCAGGCAATGTCTGCGTCGCGACCCTTTTCAATCCGGGCATCACGGTCATCTCGCCAGACGGCGCACGCGTCCGGCACCTGCCAATTCCCGGTGACACCTACGTCACGAACATCTGCTTTGGCGGCAAGGACTTGCGCACGGCGTTCGTCACGCTCTCGATGACCGGACGGCTCGTCAGCCTTACCTGGGAAGAGCCGGGGGCGAAGCTCAATTACCTCAATATCTCGTGATCTCGCGCGAGTTGAGCGGCCAACAGCCCTGCAGCAGCGAGGCTGGATAGCCGGCACAATCCCTGGAAGAATGGTCGTCATAGAGACAGCGGACTGCTGATCGGCAGCCCGCTGTCATCGTCAGAAAGTATGGAGATCGCACATGAGCAATGGCGTCGAATACACGCCCCCCAAGGTCTGGACCTGGGAAAAAGAAAGCGGCGGACGTTTCGCGAATATCAATCGCCCGATCGCCGGCCCGACGCATGAAAAGGAACTCCCCGTCGGCAAGCATCCCTTCCAGCTCTATTCGCTGGCGACGCCCAATGGCGTCAAAGTAACCATCATGTTCGAGGAGCTTCTCGCATCCGGACACAGGGGCGCCGAGTATGATGCCTGGCTCATTCGCATTGGTGACGGCGACCAGTTCGGATCAGGCTTCGTCGACGTGAATCCGAACTCCAAGATCCCCGCACTGCTCGACCGCTCGAACCCGAAGAAGCCGCGGCGCGTGTTCGAGTCGGGCTCGATCCTGCTTTATCTCGCGGAGAAGTTCGGCGCCTTCCTGCCCAAGGATCCCGACAAGCGCACGGAGGCCCTGAACTGGCTGTTCTGGCAGATGGGCAGCGCACCCTATCTCGGCGGCGGCTTCGGGCACTTCTACGCCTACGCGCCCGCCAAGTGGGAATATCCGATCAACCGCTTTGCCATGGAAGTGAAGCGTCAGCTCGACGTGATGGATCGCCATCTCGCCGACAACGCCTACATGGCCGGTGACGAGTATTCCATCGCCGACATGGCCATCTGGCCCTGGTACGGCGCGCTCGCCAAAGGCCTGCTGTACGGCGATTCCGGCACGTTCCTCGATGGCGCCAGCTACAAGCACGTCAACCGCTGGACGGACGAGATCGCGAAGCGTCCCGCAGTGAAGCGTGGCCGCATGGTCAATCGCGTGCAGGGCGAGCCGTCGAGCCAGCTACACGAGCGTCACGACGCCAGCGACTTCGAGACGAAGACGCAGGACAAGCTCGCCCCTAAAGCGTGATCACGTGCGTGGGCGGCCTCCGAGAGACCCGCCCACGCAGATGCCTCAAGCCGCGGGCTTCGGCACTTTGAAGAACGGCGCCGGCACGAGCAGCTTGTTCTCCACCTTGACGACAAGCGGCCGCATTTTCTTCGCGTACGACTGCCACTCGGGCGCGGCGAGGAGGCGCTTGCGGCGCTCGAAGCGATCGTCGAGGCTTTCGTATCCCCACATATGGACGATCTGATTGAGCGGACCGAAGTCCGTGTAGTAGTAGCCGACCATATTGCCGAGTATGCGCACCTGGCATTCCATGCCTTCTTCCTCGTAAAGCTTGAGGAAGACGGGAACTTGGCCGGCATTCAGCGTGTAGATCCGCTCATCCACGAACATGCGTGCACCTCGTTCGATTGTCGATTGGCAGCGAACATAGTCGAACACCGCTAAAGAGCGAGCGCATCCCGGTATCAGCGGAGTTGCATTTCGAGCGGCTCAGCAGGCCCGGCCGCCCCTGCTCACCGCGCGCGGGGCGGCACGACATCCCTGAAGGCGTCGAAGCTCTTCCAAGCCGGCTCCGTCGGCGCCACACCTGCACATGGCGTGTAAGGCGAGGCCTCGCCCGCGCGCAGGTTCGGAATGTACCGCGGACAGTTCGGAAAAATGTGCTCCGGGACGACGCGGACGATGATCTGCGCACCGGGTGTCCGCTCCAGCATCGGATCATCGGCATGGACGCTCGCGCGACCATTGACCCGCAGCCGCTTCGGCTTCTCGCCCATGTCGATGAAGATCATGCCGACATACGGATTGCTGCGGATATTGCCGAGGCTTTTGAACATCCCATTGCCGTCGTAGTCGGGAAAGACCAGCAGATCCGGCGCCTCGATCGTGACGAAGCCCGGCGGCCCTCCCTTGAACGAGCAGTCGGGATGTCCCTCCGCGTCCGCCGTCGCGAGAAAGAAGAAGCCCACGCTTTCGATGAACGCTTTGTCTTCGTCCTTGAACCTCTCGCGCCACAGACGTTCGACGAGACGATCGGCAAGCGGACGTGAGCGGAACTGATCCTGAAGCACGCGATTGCCGTCATGGTACATGGGCATGGCCAGCACCTCCGACATGGAGCGACTGCGCACAATATCCCTGTGATCGCAGCCGCGCCAGCGGCAGCAATCTCAGCACGCCCGCCCCTGAAAGCGGTCCCGATAGTGTCCGCGCGTGAATCCCGTCAAGTCGCAGGCGTGACCACGCCGGACGAGTTCTCCCGCCAGATCGGGGATGGATGGCGTTCCGCATTGAGCCACGGTCCGCTCATGCGACGTTGCCCCTGAGCGGCCATCGCACACCGTGCCAGCGCCGACGGGGACGCAGCGCACGTCCTGCGACTTGACCATCTCCACGAGTGCCGCGCGGGCCGCCGCATATCCGGGCTGCTCGCGTTCGGGCGTATTGATCCCGCAGAGGCGGATGCGTGTGCAATTGCCCAACTGACACAAATCGAACGTATCGCCGTCGATCACGCGCGCGCTGCCGATGCTCGGCACACCGGCAGTGCGCTTCGTAATCCACGCATTGAAAGCCGTAGCGGCAGCGAGGAGACCGAAGAGCGTCAGCAGATACCTGACCGACCGCATCGCCCTCCTCGAGCCCCTTCGCGCGCCGGCTCTCGGGAAGTCTCTGTACGGTCTCATATTACGGCGCTCCACACTCGCAAACGCCCCCTGCGCCTACGAGTGTCGCCTGCCTCCATTACAATGCGGGAGCGACTTCTTTCATGAACAGGCGCAACGCGTTCATTGAGAACTCGACCGGCATAGGTCCGACGCGCAAACGGATCGCGACACCACCGATGCCGAGCTTCGACAGCTCCACGAATTGGTCGCGCACGGTAGCCGGCGAGCCGCAAATGAGCCCTCTCGGCAAAGCGGCCGCCGAGTCGCCCATGACCATATCGCGATAGCCAGGGCTCCGGGCCGAGCGGTAAGCCTGCATCGCTTTATAATAACCGACGCCTTCATCCAGCGCGACGCGGTCCGTTTCAGCAACCACTGTCTGGCGCATGACCCAGGACTGCTGCAGTGCATCCTCGATTGCCTTGTCGCCGAAGCCGCCCTCAGCCATGCCCTGCCGGAACCAGGCGATTTGCTTCGCGGTTGCTTCGTTCGGCCCTGGGGGCAGAATGACTGGCCGCCCACGCCGCCCCTGAGCCTTGATCGACACTTCTGAAGTCACCGCGCGCAGTATCTGGGGGTGCGGGTTCGTGAACGGCCGCGGGCGCAGATACGGAATGTCGAAGCTCCAGTACTTGCCGTTGTGAACCACGCGCTCCTTCGTCCAGCATTCAAGCATGATCTTCTCGATCTCCTCGAAGCGCTCCTGCGCCTCCTCGGGATCGACCTGATAGGCGGTGTACTCGTACAGGTTCACCATGCTGCCGCGACCCAGTCCGACGATCAGCCTGCCCTGGCTCAGATGATCCAGCAGGGAAAGCTGCTCGGTCAGCCGCAGCGGATGGTAGAGCGAGGTCTGAAGAACCGCGAAGCCGATCTTGACGCGACTGGTGGCAGCGCTCAGCGCTCCGGCGAACGTCGGCGGATCGACATAGGTGCAATTGCCATCGAAGTGATGCTCGGCGAGGAACACAGCGTCCGCGCCAAGCTCTTCCGCCAACTTGGCTTCCTGTAGTGTTTCCTGGATATGACGGCCGTCGTCCGCAGGGTCTTGGGTCTGCGGAAAGAGGAACGAAGCTATTCTCATGATGATCCCGTAGGTGTGGCAGCGCGAGTGCTGCTCTTCCCCCCATCATGAGAGAAAAAACCATTGTGATCGAGCCTATTAGCGCAACACAGCTGCCCGTGAATAGTGCAGCTGTTGGACGCAAGAGGCTTTCAGGCCTTCGCCTGCCTTGAGGCACCAACGGCTCTCGGCGGCAATAGCCGGCACACCTGCATGGTGCCCGTGGAGGGCAAAATTTTTCGACAATAACTAATTGATTTTACTGCATAATAATTCAGGGCGCCCGGCCTCCGTCACGCTTGTATAACATCTTATATAACAATTTATATAACACCAAAGGCCGTATCATCCAGGAGCATCCCCAAATGGCTCATCGTGTCCGACCTACTCGCCCAACCAAACGTTACGGCTACTGGTATCTGGCTCGCCGCGTGCCTAAGGCCTACCGTCATATCGATACCCGCTCGGTCGTATTCATTAGCAGCGGCATTGCAATTGCCGATGATCCCCTCGGCACAGCCGCCAAGGACATCATTGCCAACCTCGACGCTCAATTGCTCACACGATGGCAACGCCTGGCCAACAGCGAACTCGCTCCAGACAAATATCAAGCTGCGCTTGCCACAGCCCGAACCCTCAACCTCACCTATTTGCCCATAGAACAAGTGGCTACCATTCCCTCCCGCAGCCTCCTCGAGCGCATCGCCCTGCTGGGCGACCCCACCGAGCAAACGTACCTCACCATCGAAACTGTACTTGGAACCGTCTCCGAACCAACAATCAGAGCACCCCAACTCCGCACAGAGTCCGAAACAATTGTATCCAGCACGCTCCGAAGAGTCCGTCGTCAGGCTCCTCGGGACAGTTGAGCCTTTGAACCAAGAGAGCGTCAGACTCATCTGACTGAAGCCTATCCTACTGCGTTGAAGGGCTGTCGGAGAGACCGAAAAGGCTGTCCAACATTTCCTGCGCCCTAAGCAGATCAATTCCGAGGACGGCTCTCAACACGTTCTATGGCACGCCGCCGCCATGAGCTATTTTATCGGACAGCGCCATGAGAAAGCCGATACAGCGGCGGATCTGGCGCTGCCTGAACAACCGGGCTACCCCCGCTCGCTGAGAACTACGGTCGCGACTTCCGCACTACTCGGACGGATAGATACTGCGCAGCACACCTCTCGAAAGCTTCTCGTCATCAACCCGAATGCTACGCAAGCCAGTGTCAAAAGCTATTGGCGGTTGTGGTCGCCTACAGAGCACGCGGCGGCGGCCATGATAGAGGGGTGGAAGCGGGCCGGAATGCCTGAGGGTTGAGCCGAAGCTAGCTCGCGATCAGATTGACCGTCCTCAGCCGTTGGAGCGGTGCAGGGCACGCAGGTGCGTCCAGACTATGAGGGAGACCGAGGCGCCTGCTCGTGAAAATCTCTTCCCCGGCGTCTGGATGAGCAAGCAGACACTGTTTCTCGGCCGCTTCTTGGCCGAACCGCATAGATGCCCGCTTTCAGTTGGAAAGGCGATCGCATGAACCCCGACTTCGTGGGCCACCCCGTGATCGGGCCGACTTCCGCGAATGGGATTTGCTCCTCGCTGCAGCTGATCGACGCGATGCAGAGAAAGCGGCCATGGCCTTCCTATGCAGGAAACGACGGTCACCGTGTCCGAACTCGGCTGGTGTGTTCCCGAAGTGCGATCACATCACTCGGACGAGTGATCTCTTTAGCAGCCATGGACCTGGATTGACCGGCGACGCGAAGAGCCTCGTTGCCAACTTTTTACCGTCGAAGGCGCTTCATCAGGACGTTTGGATGTCGATCTTCGGTAATCTCAATTGTGAGGCACCAGCGATCTTGCCTCGGCAGAATTGACCCGCTCGGCGATCAACGCAATCATCTCCTCCGCAATACAGAATGTTGAACGCGATCGCTTCAAACAGTCTAGGTGCGCATCAAGCTCGGCAACCAAGTGATGATCCCGGGGAAGATCATGCAGATGATTAGGCCCAACATCATGAGTGCGACGAACGGGATGGCAGACTTGTAGATGTCCAGCATCGTAACTCCGGGCGGCACGACGGCTTTCATGTAGAACAAATTGAAACCGAACGGCGGCGTCAGGTACGCAATCTCCATGTTGATCACGAACAGTATCGCGAACCACAGGGGATCGAAGCCGAGCGAGGTGACGATCGGGAAGAAGATCGGGGCGGTCAGCAGCACGATGCCTGTCGGATCGAAGAACATCCCAAGCACGAACAGAATGAGCTGCATGGTGATGATGACCATCCAGGGATCGCCAACACCTTTGATCAGACCGCTAATGAGGGATGCGGCGCCTGTCACAGCGTAAAGTGCAGTGAAAGCCGAGGCGGCGAATACGATCCAGATCACCATTGCGCTCAGCCGCAGCGTGACGAACAACGCAGAGGTGAAGCTCTCCCAACTGAGAGTGCGCTTGATCGCCGCGCTGACGATGGCACCAAAGGCGCCGATTGCGGAAGCCTCGCTCGGCGTTGCGAGACCGAAGAACATCGAACCCATCACCGCGAATATCAGACCGATCGGGAGGATTAGTCCCCCCAGCAGTTTGAGCCTTTCGCGGCGTGACAGCCGGTCGCCCGGCGGGATAGCCGGCCCCATATCCTTCTGGATACCGCAACGGATGAGGATGTAGGATACCATCAAGAAGCTGAGAAGAAGTCCCGGCAGAATACCGGCAATGAACATCTGGCCGACCGATTGCCTCGATACTACGGCGAGGACGATCATCAGCACGCTCGGCGGAATCAGGATCCCGAGTGAGCCGCCTGCCGAGATACAACCGATTGCGATATCCTTCTTGTAGCCGCGCTTGAGCATCGAGGGCAGCGCGATCAATCCCATGGATGTCGTGGCGGCGCCGCTGATCCCCACCATGGCTGCAAACATCGTACAGATGAGAACCGTTCCGGCGGCAAGACCGCCGCGCAGCCCACCGAGCCAGTGGTACATCAGCTCGTACATGTCCTCGGCGATGCCACATCGTTGCAACATCGCGCCCATGAATATGAACATGGGTACCGCCACGAGCAGAAACATGTCCATGGCCATGTAAGTTCGATTCGCGAGGATCGGCAGCGCATGGGGCCCCCACAACAGAATGATGAAGAGCGTGGCGCTTCCGCCGATCGCGAAAACGAGCGGCAATCCCAAGAGGAGGAGGAAAACAAGGCTGCCGAACAGTAGGACCGTCAGCCATTCTGGGCCAAGGGAGAGCATGAATTTACTCCTGGGAGTTCCGTCGGCGCTCGCGACGTTGAGGTCACTGGCTGAAGGATGGCTAGGGATGGCTACAGTTCAGGGACAGGAACCAACCGCTCTAGGGTGTCGTAACGCGTATGGGAAAGATATCCTCGCCCTTGACGACGATCAGCACGTCACGAATGAGCTTGGCGACCACCTGCATCAGGAACAGGAAGCAGCCGACAGGCAGCGTTGTGCGCAGCGGATAGTAGATCGGTTTCCAGTGCGACATCGTCGTCTCGCCGATCTGCCAAGAGTTGATGGTGATCTGCAGCGATACCCAGAACAGAACGCCAAGGAAGAGGAAGGCGAAGACACTGGTGATGACGTCGAGTATCGCCCGGCCTCGAGGTGAGAGCAGCCCCCAGACGATGTCGACGTTCACGTGGCCACCGGCCAGGTGCGTATAGGCGCCACCTAGGACGATGTACGAGCCATAGATGAAGAGCGAGATCTCGTAGGCCCACAGCGAGGGAGCGTTGAAGAAGTATCTCATCACGATCTCCCAGATCATGATGGCAAGCATCGGCACGATCATAAACGCTACGATCCAGGCGAACTTCTGGTTCAGCCAATCCGTGAAGCGTAGATACTGCTCTATTATTTTCACGGTTCCCCCTTCCGGCTATTGCGCCGGTGAGCCAGCGCCCACAGGCGAGCAAGGCGTTGCGTCAAGTGAGACGAGTCGCCTTGCACTCTATCGGTCACGGATCAGCGTTCAGCGGTACTGGGCGTAGTGCTTAGACCGGCAGACGCTTCGGCCCGTAGTAGGCCTTGTGCAGCTCTTTTGCCTGGGTGTAGATCTCGATCATCTTCTCGATGTGGGGCACCTTGCCCTTCAAGCTGACGAATCGATTCCAGCACCACTCGGCGGCCTGCTTCAGATCCTCATCGGGGATTATGATGGTTTCCATGCCGCCTTCAGTGAGGGTCTTGCGACCACGAGCGTCGGTTGGGATGGTCAGCGCGGAGATATCGAGATTCTGCACACGCGATGCGGATATCATCACCTCCTGGAGATCCGGCGGCATCTCGTTGAAGGTCTTCAAGTTCATGATGACCTCACAGACGTCGTACGGCACCACCGAGGGATTGATGTAGTATTTGCAGATCTCGTGCATCTTCATGCCGGCCCATGCGTCGGGGGAGCCGAAAGCAGCCGCGTCGAGGATCTTGGTTTGGATCGCGGTGTAAACCTCGCCACCCGGCACGGTGACGATGGACGCGCCGTTGTGCACGAGCCAATCGGCCCAGATGCCGAACGCGCGAACCTTCATGCCTTTGAAATCGGAGTACTTCCTGATTGGGCGCGTCGACACCATGGCGCCCCACTCGTCCGAACACTGGAAGGTGAGATGCATCACGCCGTGCGGCTTGTAAGCTTCTCGCCACAACTCTTTGATGCCCATGAACTGATACATGTATTCGTAGAATTCGAGGTTCGTGAATGGGAAGAACGGCACCGCCCACAGGTACTCACCGATCGGCACGATGCCACGGTGATAAACCGAGGACGTAACCGCGAGGTCCGCAACGCCGGAGCTGACGCCGCGAAAGGTCTCTCCGATGC
Source organism: Pseudomonadota bacterium (assembly GCA_023410905.1). Classification (GTDB taxonomy): domain Bacteria; phylum Pseudomonadota; class Alphaproteobacteria; order Rhizobiales; family Hyphomicrobiaceae. The sequence goes on along the minus strand of JAEYPL010000226.1, from coordinate 9,273 downwards.
CGAGAAGCACTTCCGCATCGAAGTTCGTCACCTCGACGCGCCCGTTTGAGAGCTGCTTGATGCGGTCGACGTAGAGCTTTGCCGCGCGGTCCTGGGACTCGATTCCGATACCGGTCCAGTTGCTCTGGAGCTTCAGCTTCCAGGTCTTATTTTGTGCCTTCGCGATCGAGGGCATGGCCAGCGCGGCGGCACTAGCGCCCGCGACAACACCCGCAGACTTCAGATAATCGCGTCGATTTAGGGATTTCTTTTTGGTGACCGTCTCAGTACCCGCGGCTGGAGCAGACGCAGTAGTGGCCTTGCGATCGTTGTCCGACATGTATTCCTCCCGAGTGCATTTTTTGCTTATCGTTGATTTATCCGTTGCCCCTCCATTGTTGTCAACGCGCGCGAATGTGAATCAGCGGGGCGATGATGTGCTCCAGATGCCGAAAACCTCTGAGCGGCAGTCGCGCGTCGACCGGAGGTGTCTCATGACAATCGAGTCAAAACTCTGGGTGCACTGCAGCACTCCGACGTGAGTGACCAGAGACCCATCGAGAGCGGTTCAACAAGTCGGTAGCTGGATCTGGTCCGCCCAACGGCAGCGGCGAGGTCATGGGATGTCACGTTGACGGCGCTACGCAGCATCGACTCTGTGCCGGCTGCGATGGCTCGCACAGATGCCTTGCCTCAAATCAAGCAGCCCCCATCTCACTTTCTCATGATGCGCACTTTTCAAAGCGAGTTGGTTGGGAGGCACCAACTCTCGCGCGGAGGCTTCACGCCTCGTTACGCCCGTAATCATTCATGTCGCACTGGCTTTAGGTGAGGGCCTCGATGCTAGACAGCAGCTTGTTTGGTGGATTGATTGGATAGTGGGGCGTTCCATCCGCAGATCAGATTAGCGTCAATGCCGATTGGTGGGATGTTGCGTCTACGCGCCCAGACGAAATGCAGAGACGGCGGACATGCCCGCTGTCTCTCGATGGATCCGCAGCCAACAGAATGTGTGGTCGGTTTGTGCGATCGGTGGCTGACGATGAGCCTCCGGCGGCCTCCCGGTTCATGACATCTAGTTTGGTGGCGGACTTCCTGGCCTTACGGAATGGCGTCGTGTCTGTCCGCTGAAGTGCCAAACGCGCAGTAAGCTGGCTGGAGTGCGACGCGACGAAAGTCGCGAATGTCCCAGGCTACGATTGTGAGTGGAATTTTCTCGGGCACACGGCCGACTTGAACTTGTGTGCTTAAGATGGTTCAAGGGGGCAAGACTGCATACAGTCACGCATTATCTTTACCAAGGAGGAGACGATAAATGGAGATTGATCGCAGGACCTATCTCGGCGGCATGGGCGCTGCTCTCGGCGCGGGGCTGTTGCCGGACTTGGCCGCTGCGCAGGCACAATCGGCTCCCGGCTTGCCCTCCACCATGATCTGGAGCGTCTATGATGTCGGCGCGTCGGGCTATGTAGAGGCCTCCGCAATCGCGGACGCACTTGGCAAGGCCTACGGAACGCGCGTTCGTTTGCAACCCTCGGGCACCTCGATTGGGCGCATTCAGCCCGTCAAGGAGCGCCGTGTGTCGCACGGATGGCTCGCGACGGAAGTCTTTTTTGCGGCCGAGGGGCTTTATGAATACGCCTCGCCGAATTGGGGCCCGCAAGACCTGCGCTGCATGCTTGGACGCATGAATTCGCTTTCGATTTGCGTGACCAAGACCAGTGGCATAAAGACCCTGCAGGATCTCAAGGGCAAGCGTTACGCGATCGCCAAGGCTAATACCTCGGTCAACGCCAAGATCGAACCTATCCTCGAGGCTGGCGGTATCTCTTACAAGGATATGCAGGTCGTCGAGTTCCCGAGCTATGGCGCATCCTTGAAAGCGCTCGTAGAAGGCCGCGCGGATGCTGCGGGCGCAGCGCTGACGACGGTGTCGCTGCGTGAACTCGAGGCAAGCTCCTACGGTATCGACTGGATTGAACTTCCGGAAACCGACAAGGAGCTGTGGAGCAAGATTCAGCGCGCCGTACCGCTTGCGGCCCCCTACTCCGAGACATTCGGCTCGGGCGTGTCCAAGGACAATCCGAAGACGGTCATGGGCTACAAGTATCCGATGATCACCGTCTACGGAGATGCAAAAGAAGAGGAAGTCTACGCGGTCACCAAGGCAATCGTGGACACCTACGACACGTATAAGGCGGCTTCGCCGATTATGGAGCGCTGGGAAGTCAAGAACTCCGGCGGCTTCCCAATGGATGCGCCATTCCATGACGGAGCCATAAAGCTCCTGAAGGAGAAGAACGTTTGGACGCCGGCTCACCAGACGTGGCAGGACGGGATCGTCAAGCGGCACAAGATGCTGCGCGACGCTTGGGCTGTCATGATGAAGGAGCCAGCCGCGAGCGGCGCAGACGCGGCGAAGCTCCAGGAGATGTGGATGCCGCGTCGGGCCGAGATCCTCAAATCTCTGTAGCTCTTCGCTCATCACGAGCGCGCCTGGAACGGGCGCGCTCGCGGCCCTTCAAAAAAATGATGCTGATCTATTGCCGTCCGGGCCACAACGGTCGCGGGTGCCGTGCGAGTGATTTCAACGGGTGATCAATGGCGACTGAAGGGCAGACAGTTTCCCAGGTTATGGAAGATCCTGAGGCGCGCTCGGTCCGCCTGGTGGGGGCAGCATTCTGGGCCACGTTCGCTCTGACGGTAGTCGGCCTGTTTCTCTCGATCAATCAAGTCTTCAACCTCGGGCTCGGCGGCTTCAGACCGATCAGCACGGCCTACTACTACCTTATGATCGGCATCTTTGGTGCGATCGGATTCCTCGCCTATCCACTGCGCAAACCGTGGCATGGCCGTGTGCCGTGGTATGACTGGGCGTGTGCCGCAGCTCTGCTTGGCCTCACCATTTGGATTGCCATGCGTGCTCAGGCGATCATCGATGCCGGCTGGAATACGACTGGACCGCTCCATGCAACCATCGTCGCAGGCGCCGTCGTCGTTCTTGTTCTCGAGGGGCTGCGCCGCACCGGCGAGATGATCCTCTTTATCTTCTGCCTCGTCTTTGCATCCTTTCCACTCTACGCCGGCTACATGCCGGGCTTCCTATGGGGCGTTCAGCTCGATTTGCCGCAGACTCTGAATGAACATGTCTACGGTCTCGAGAGTCTGATCGGCATCCCCATGCAGGTTGTCGCCGATACACTGATCGGCTTCCTCGTATTTGGCGTGGTGCTTGCATCAACGGGCGGCGGCGCGTTCTTCATGGACTTCGCGTCAGCGCTGCTCGGCACAACTCGCGGCGGCCCGGCGAAAGTCGCGATTATCTCCTCCGGGTTTTTCGGAATGCTGTCGGGAAGTCCAACCTCGAATGTGCTGACGACCGGTACTCTCACAATTCCAACGATGAAGCGTTGTGGTTATCCGCCAGCCTATGCGGGCGCAGTCGAAGCGTGCGCTTCGACTGGAGGCGCACTTATGCCGCCGGTCATGGGCGCGGCGGCCTTTATCATGGCGAACTTTCTGAACGTGCCCTACGCCGACGTGGTCGTTGCGGCGTTCCTGCCGGCTATCCTCTACTTCTTCGCACTCTTTATGCAAACAGACTTTTATGCGGCTCGGAACGATCTGCGCGGTGTCGGTGCGACTGAGGTTCCCCCGCTTCTGAAGACGCTTTCGGGTGGCTGGTACTACATCGGAGCCCTCGTAGCCCTGACGGTCTTACTCCTCGTATGGCGTTTGGAAGGAGAGGCCCCGTTCTGGGTCTCGCTGTTCCTGTTCATTGTTGCTCTTATAAGGGCGCGCAAGCTCGGTTTCACGCCGAGGTATTTCGCTGGCTTGGTCGTCGATGTTGGACAGACCATTGCGCAAATTGTTGGCCTTATCGCCGGAATCGGGCTGATCATCGGCGCCTTGTCGATTACCGGCGTCGCGAACTCCTTCTCGCGGGAGCTTGTGCAGTATGCCGGTAACAACGTCTTTCTCCTTCTGGCAACGGGCGCCATTACGAGCTTCATCCTCGGCATGGGTATGACGGCCTCGGCGTGCTACATCTTTCTTGCGATCGTCCTGGCGCCAGCTCTTATCAGTACCGGTCTCGATCCGATGGCCGTGCACCTGTACGTATTCTATTGGGGCCTCGTGTCATTTATCACGCCACCGGTTGCTCTCGCGGCGATCGCAGCTGCGTCAATCGCCAAGGCCGATGCCATCCAAGTCGGCCTCCGGGCTATCCGCATCGGCTGTCTGTTGTTCCTCCTGCCCGTACTGTTCGTGCTGCAGCCGGCGCTGATCCTCAAAGGGCCTCCGATCGAAGTCATACAGGTCGCTGCTACGGCCGTTGCGGCGGTGGTCCTGCTCGCCGCAGCATTCGAGGGTTACTTCTACTGGATTGGACGCTTGCCAGTATGGTCTCGCATGATTGTAGGCGCTGGCGGGTTGCTCATGCTGGTGCCTGAGCCAGTGACGGATTTGGTCGGTCTCGCGATCTGCATCGCAGCTCTCGTTTTGACGAAAGTCATATCATCGCCGCGACCGGCGGGCGGGACTTAGCCTGCTAGCTCGGTTCCTGCATGGGCCGAGAAGTGTAGAGGAGCTGCAGCGATGTAGCCTCTTTACTGTTGTTCCCTTGGATTTCGCGCGTCGGTCGCAGAGCTGCATTCGGAGCCAACGCTTCGCTTTCCAGTCTTTAGCTGCATGAGATGCGTACCGTTGACCAAAGTTCATGCATGTGATTCTCTTCTTCAAGCATTTGAATAAAATTTCGTAGCACGCTGTACCGCGTCGCCGCCGATGGATCGCCGGACAATGCTCGTCAAGCAAGTGGCCAATGTCCTCGAGCTCATGGAGTATTTTGCGAAGCGCAAGAAGCCGTCGACGCTTGCCCAGATTGCTGACGACCTCAAATGGCCGCGCTCGAGTACGTTCAACATCGTTTGGACACTGGCGGACAGGGGCTATCTCTACGAGCCAACGGCGCGGCGGGGATACTACCCGAGCCCCCGCTGGATGGCGGTTGCTCAAGCGGTCGGCGAGGCCGAACCTCTTCCCGAAGCCGTATACGAAGCGGTCGCCGACATTGCTCGGCAAACGGGAGAGACGACCGCAGTCGGCTCAGCCGCAGGCGCGTCCGTAATCATGCTTCATGTGATCGAATCGAAGCATCCGCTGCGCTACTTCGCCCAGATCGGAACGCTCGTGCCGATCCAGGCAAGCTCCGCGGGACGGGCTCTGCTCGCCCAGTACACGCCACAGGAGCGGCGCACGCTTTATAAGAAAATCAGGTTCGATCGCTACTCGAAAACGAGTCCGCTCAATGCTGCCGCCGTGGAAGCAGAGATTTTCGCGGCCGCCAAGCGCGGCTACCACCAGAGCAACTCCGAATACATCGCTGATCTAGCCGGCGTCAGCTTAGCGCTACGTCTTGGGCAACGGCGCCTCTCACTCGTAGTGGCCGGACCGGTGTCCCGCTGCTTGGACCGGAGGTCGAAAACCGCAAAGATCATGAAAGCCGCCGTCAAAAAGCATCTCGGTGATATCTGATCCCAGCAATTCGGCGGTTGACGAGACAGGACCGGCGAGGCAGCTTGGGATCCTGTCCATGTCTTTGACTGGCGTGTTCAGAATACTGAATTGTAGGCAAGCAGCCTATCTGCTGGGCCGCCCATCGAGGCTGCTCCAACAAAAAAGTAAAAATCGGGAGGAAGGTACGTCATGCGCTTAGCGCGCAATCTCGCGGTCATTGCCATTGCGGCCTCCGGAACGGGGCCGCGGATAGAAGTTCATATCTTTCATCGGCGGGGCGCGACCGCGCATCCAAATCAGCCTCGAAGTTCTGCCACAACTCTGCTGCCGACACTCACAGGTGGCGGGCTAACGTCAGTTGTCAATTGATCAGAACAGAAAGACCAGGGAGACGCTCGTGACCCGCTTCATAAATCCAAGAGCCCTTCGCGGAACAATTGCTGCCGGAGCTGCCGCCGTGCTGGCCGCGAATCTGTTGACACAGAATGCCGCCGCGCAAAGCAAAATGCGCATCGCGCACGCCTATCCCGAACACACTCAGCATGGGCGCAACATGGCCTTCTTCAAACAGAAGGCCGAAGAGCTCACAGGCGGTCGCCTAGCAGTCACGATCCATCCAAATGCCGAACTCGGGGCGATCAGCCAAGAAGTGACGATGGTCCAGACTGGAACGGTCGACGCCACTTACAACATCAGCGGCATCGTTGAGGGCGTCGATCCTGGCGAGGCAATCTGGAACATACCCTTCCTACTCAAGGTAGCGCCTGGACAGGGTGAGCACATGCGCCGTGTCATGAACGACAAGTCCATCCAGGACATCCTCGCCAAGCGACAGGCCAGCAAGGGGCTCAAGCGGCTAGGTCACATTCCGACGCTCAATGGCTTCATGGTCGTCAGCAACAACGTCCGCGCCGTTGAGAAGCTCGACGATTTGAAGGGGCTGCGTATTCGCCATCCAGGTGGTCTGATGGGCGAGCTGTACATCCGCAACCTTGGCGCCTCACCGATGACCGTTGCGGGTGCGGAAGTGCCCGTCGCGCTGCAGCAAGGCGTCGTCGACGGGCTCGTCACCACACCAGTCCACTATCACGACGCGCGCTGGCACACGAAGTTCATGACGTTGCCGTTCTATGCGGGCTACGGATTGCCGTTCCTCGCCAGCTTGCGCTGGTGGAATAGCTTGCCGAAGGATCTTCAGGAGATCATCGAGACCAAAGTCATCCCTGAAACTCAGGCATACGCCGCGAAGGCAGTGGACGAGCTTGAGATCCGCTACCTCAAGGAGATGCAAGCTGCCCCCTACAATGTGAAGATCAGCTGGCTGAGCCCTGAGGAGATGGAGAACTTCGCCAGCAAAGTACGTGATGCCGCTGTTGAGCGCTACGTGAAGGCGGTCGGCGCCGATGGCCAGGCCATGGTCGATCAGGTCAGGAAGCTCGGTGAGGGCATCGAGATCAAGCGCTGATCATTTTCGGCGGACTGAACAGCAGCCGGGCCGATGCTCACTGATGCGTCGGCCCGGTCAAAGTTGGGAGGGGGCGACGTGCTTCAACACATTATAGATATTCTCGAGAAGCTGCTCTTCCTCGTCTCCGGACTAGCTATGCTGGCAAGTGTCGGCTTGGCTTTCGCCGCCGTCATCATGCGCTATGTTTTCAACTTCTCGCTGGAATGGATCGAGGAAGGGGCGCGCTATCTCGCTCTGTTCGCCGCCTTCATCGTTGCGGGGCCGGTTCTTCGCAACAAGGGGCATGTGGCGCTCGACTTGCTCGTCACCGGCCTCACCGGCGCACGACAGCAACTGCATATCTTCGCGGTAAATCTCGCAGCCTTCATTGTTGGCGGGGCGATTTTTGCCTGGGGTACGGAGCTCGCGTTGCAGACCTACGAATACGGCATCCTGACCGCCTCGCTCCAATTCCCGCAGTGGCTGCCCTACAGCATCGTGCCTCTCGGCATGGCAATACTCGTGCTCTTCAGCTTTGCCGGGATGGTCGCTGCAATCCAGGCCATGCGCGCGCCCGCCTCGGAGCAGCGCACGCAGCCTGAGTAGGTGACGAGCGAGCCTGCTTCCAACAATGGCGCGGACTAAACCGCCCGATCAATCGACATAAACGGGGAGAACACGCTGTGCTGGGAGTTGGCATCGGCATATTGGCCGGACTGGTGCTTGCAGGACTGCCCATCTGGATTGCACTGACCGTCAGCGCCATCTTCCTCACATTCTTCTTCATGGCGATGCCTGCGGTCAGCGTGCCGATGACGATGTTCGGCAGCATCGACAGTTTCGTACTGCTCGCGGTGCCGTTCTTTCTGCTCGCTGGCAACATCATGGCCTACTGCGGGCCTGCCCGGTACATCTACGATGCGGTCGACAGCTACGTTGGCCACATCAAGGGCGGTATGGCATTCACGACCGTGCTCACCTGCATGGTGTACGCGGCCATCACCGGTTCGACGACAGCGACGCTCGCCGGCGTTGCTGCTCTGGCCACACCGCCGATGGTGCGTGCCGGCTACAGCAAGGAGTTCATCGCCGGTCTGCTCTCAGTCAGCAGTACGCTCGGACAGATGATACCGCCCAGCATTATCATGATCCTCTACGGCGCCCTCGCGCAGCAGAACGCGGGCTTGCTCTTCATCGCCGGTATCGTTCCAGGAATCCTGATCGGTCTCGCGCTCGGTGTGACGGGAATGCTGCTCAGCCGGAAGTACCAGCGTGATCAGCAGACACGTCAGAGCTGGGCACAGTGCGGCCAGGCAACAATAAAAGCACTCCCGGCGATGTTCATGCCGATCATTGTGCTCGGCGGCATCTATGGCGGTGTTTTCACGCCTACGGAGGCGGCTGCGGTCTCTTGCGTCTACGGGCTACTGATTGCGGCGTTCGTTTATCGAGGGATCACCTGGCACAATTTCTATCATCAGGCCGTGAAAGGCGCTGTCAGCAACAGCTCGATGATCTTCTTGCTGGTGGCGGGCGCGTTGCTCTTCACATCACCCCTGGCTTTCGCGCGATTGCCGCAGGAGGTCGCCGCTTGGACGATCGGCTCCGGCTTGTCGCCCATGGAACTCGTCCTGATGATCACCCTACTCTGGCTGATCATGGGAATGTTCCTCGACCCGCTGCCGATTATGTACCTGACTGTGCCGGTGGTGTTGCCGGCGCTGATCGCCGCCGACGTGAACCTGATCTACATGAACGTGATACTGGTCCTGAGTATGCAGATCGCTCAGATCACGCCGCCGTTCGGCATCTCCCTGTATGTCACGAGCGGCATTATGGGGGTGCCGATCACCGGCGTGGTTCGGGCATCGCTTCCGTTCCTTCTGGTGCTTCTGGTGTGCTTGGCGATTCTTCTGGCCTTTCCCCAGATCAGCCTGTTCCTTCCCGAACTCATGTCAAAATAGAGCGAAACCTATCGTGGTTTCGCGAAGTCGCGCAGCTCGAGGCATTCAGATCAATGTACGCAACGTCAGCCGTCTCGGGGCGAGAGTTGCCGTGTCGTGCTAATCGAGGGGCTAGGTTCGGGAGATAGCCAAAAAAAAAAGGAACGACATCCATCAGACCTACGCTTTGCGCCCGAACCCGATGCGGTCGCAGGCGCGCTCCATCCGCAGATCAGCTTAGCGTCAATGTCTGCAATTGATGCTGTGGACGGCATCCATCACCCGGCCCGATGACCGGTATGGTTTTCGGAGCTTGAGATGGAGGAAGTCAGATGGTGCAGCCTGTCACGGTCGGTCTCGATATCGCGAAGAACGTGTTTCATG
>JAEYPL010000211.1 GCA_023410905.1 Pseudomonadota bacterium | reverse complement strand
ACGCTGGGCTGCAGCGCGCTCGGCCCGTGCGGCGCGCGCCCGCTCTGCAGCCGTCTCAGCGCGTGAATCGCTGCTGAACCAGCGCGATTCAGCTGTCGCGCAGCCTGTCATCGCAGATGTGGCAAGCACGAACATAACGCCCGTTAGTGCCGCCGAGAATTTTGCTTTCATCGAGATCAAGAACGCCCCCATCAGCTCCACCCATGCACAAAAACGCCACAATCCCGTCTAGCTAGGCGCGGAGAGGGGGTCAATCTGCCGGCCCGAAGTCGCTGGTGGGTAACCTGTGCACAGAGGATGAGTGTGACACGGAGAGCACCACGGGGGGTGTTTGGAACGCGTGAGCCTCGGAAAGGAGGCGCTGATGCTCAGACGGCATCAAACCGCTTGAACGAACTATCCAAGCGTCATCATGGAGATATCTTGAGAAAGTGGTGCCAGAAGAGGCAGCGAATGTCTGCCTTACCGCCTTGATATCAAAAATTCTTCTGTCGGCGCCATTTCACCATACCCCCAAAAATACCCCCGTCCTGTAACGTAGCCGCCACTCTTGCGATGCCTCACTTAGTATTCGCGCCCCGAACGGCGGCTATCCGACGGTACAGCGGGCGAACGGCGAACCCCGCGTGCAGTCCTTAATGACCCGTTGCGGAAGTCACGGCCACTCGAATTTGCCATTGCGATCGCGTCGGGCTTGCGAACTCATCACGCAAGAGACAACGACTATCGTTTCCGGCTTGCGCTAGTCCACTCGGTGAAGACATGTGAATTCAGCCGTGCCGGGGCGCCTCCGCCGCGCCCGCCAGGATGCCTCCGTCGAGGTGCAACTCAGCCCGGGTCATGTAGGTCGCTCCGTCCGAGGCAAGCAGCACTGTGAGCGACGCAACGTCCTCAGGCCGGCCGAAGCGAAGCAGCGGCGTGTCTGCGACGAACCCGGCCATTCGCTCCTTGCGCTGCGTCCCTTCCCTTCGCCTCAGAAAAGTTCCCACATCGGCGTCAAGATGGCGCGGGATGGATCAAACTGCAGCGGATCTCGAGGCACTGCTCGGTAAAGTCGATTGCCACGGTGTTAGTGAGGTTGCGCACTGCCGCTTTCGACGCACCCGCCCGCATATGCGGGATCAATGCCATCGAGGCCAAGCTCGCCGAGCCTTGCCTTGCTGTCGAATTGGTACGAGGCGAACCGGCCAGAGCGTCGCACACTTCACGACGATCATGTGATGGCCGGAGCCTGCCCTGCAGACGCTCGCCAGAAGCTCGGCCTGTTCGACATCGGCTCGCCCGAACGCGTGCGCGGCAATCGCATCGCCAACGATCTCTCTGAACGAGAAGAAGAACGGTTCGAATGCCATGTGCCGAATGGCCTACGACTGCGGCAGATCGGCATCCGCGAACGGTCAGAACGTTGGTAGCGTCGTCACCATGGCCGGTCCTACTCAGTTTTCACATGCTCTAAATAATGCTGCAGGGTGGGGCGGGGTCCCAGCCCTGCAGCACTTATTGACACTTGATGTGGCTCACCGTCGGGCTTCGATGACGAGATTGAAGGGAGTCTCGGCAGCCGTGCGGATGGATGTGAGCCCGGCCGACCGCAGCACTTCTCCGAGCCGTCGCGGCCCGGCCTGCGCGCCGAGTACATGGGTGCCCTGCTCGGAGATCGCGTGCGCGCAGCACATCGTCGTCGAACCGGCGTACATCAGGCGACCGACCGGATTGATGTTGTTCTCCACGCGATCGCCCGCGAACGGCTCGACCAGCATCAGCGTGCCGTCGCCGTTGAGCTTTGATGCCGCATATCGCGCCGCATCGACGGGACGACCCATGTCGTGCAGACTGTCGAAGAAGCACACGAGATCGTAGTCCGACCCTCTGAAGTCTTCGGCCCGAGCAACCGCGAAGTTCACGCGATCCTCGACACGCGCTTTCTTCGCCACCTTGCGGGCGATCTCGATCGAGCCCTCGTGCACATCGAATCCCCAGAAGCAGCTTTCCGGATAGGCCTCAGCCATCAGTACCGTGGAATGACCGTGTCCGCAGCCGACGTCGGCGACTTTGGCACCGCGGCCGAGCTTCGCCGTCACGCCATTCAGCGCGGGCAGCCAATCCTTGACCAGGAACGCCGAGTAGCCGTTGCGGAATATGCCGGCGATGCCGCAAAACAGGCGGCCACTATGCTCACCCCACGCCACGCCGCTGCCGGTCCTAATGGCTTCGAGCGAGGTCTTCTCGTCAGCCCACATCGACGCGACGATCTCCCAGCCATAGGGCAGGTAGTACGGGCTGGTCTCGTCGGCGAGCAGCGCAGCCTGCTCGGCGCTGAGCTCATAGGTGGCCGTCGCCGCATGATAGTCGACGTAACCGCCGGCGACCTGCGAGTTCAGCCATTCGCGCACGTAGCGTTCGGCACAGCCGCTGCGACGGGCGACCTCATGCGAGCTGAGTGGCCCCGCACCTGCCATGGTCCTATAGAGCCCGAGCTTTTCGCCGAAGGCGACCATGACGCCGCCGTATCCAGCGGAGATTTCGCCGAACAGGCGTCCGTGCAGCTCGTCGAGCTTCTGCTGATTGATGCTCATGATCAGTTCTCCTTTGTTATCGTTGACAGTTGTCTTCAGTCCGTGTCCCCACCTTGACGGCGCGGTCTATCTCAGAGCGCGTGATCCCAATGTCCTTCAACAGGCGACCAGACAGCGCGTGCAGATGTCGGCCAGCAAGACGCTCAGATCGGCGTGTGGCGCGGCGCACAATGTAGCCGGGGACGAGATCGCAGGATTGCCCGGCTATCTGCTTGATCCAGAAGACGAGTTTGGCTGCCGCCGCCCGATCGCACACGGCCGCTTGTGTTGTTGTGCTCATGATCAATCTCCTTGTTTGCCCGTTCGTGACCGCCGGGCTTGGGGGGATCAGGTAACTGTTGGTGCTTGGTCCCGGGAGTGCGAAACTGGCCAGCCTAGGTTCATTCGTGCCAAAGCTGCCTCAGATGCCGTCCAACTCAACGTCACGCCCCCTGCACGTCAGCCTGGTCGCCATTCCCGACGCGGCCATCTCGACGCTGACCGGAATTTTCGATGTCCTGAGTGCTTTCAACTGGCTCGGGCGCATCGATCCATCGATCCCCGAGGTGCCACCGTTCAAGGTCGAGATCGTCGGTGTCGAGCAAGGCAGCGTTGCCCTCGCCAGCGGTGTGCCGGTGACGGCCCAGCAAGCCGTCTCAGCGGTCACGAATACCGACATTATCATTGTGCCGTCGGTCTTGCTCGGACCAGACGGGTGGAAGCCCGGGCGCTACCCTGAGCTCGTGAACTGGGCCAACCGCGCTCACGCGCAAGGCGCTCTGCTGTGCTCGGCCTGCTCGGGAGTATTTCTGCTTGCAGAGACGGGTGTGTTCGACGGCCGGGACACGACAGTTCACTGGGGCTATGCCGAGCCTTTTGCCAAGACGTTTCCAAGAGTACCATTGAGCCCCGAGCGCGTTCTGGTCGTCTCAGGGGAACGTGAGGAGCTAATTACCTCGGGTGCCTCGATGACTTGGCACGATCTTGTGCTTTACTTAATCGCACGGCACGTTGGCGCCACGGCCGCGCAGACCGTGGCGCGGCAGTTCGCTTTGCAATGGCATCACGATGGACTTGCTCCCTACATCGTTTTCAGCGGCCGCAGAGACCACGGCGATGCTGTCATCGGGGAGGCGCAGCAGTGGCTTGCCACGAACTTCTCGATTGCCTCTCCCGTCGAAGAGATGGTGCGGCGCTCAGCCCTTGCTGAGCGCACCTTCAAGCGGCGCTTCTCAGAGGCGACAGGCTTTGCCCCACTTGACTACGTCCAGCGACTAAGGATCGAGGAAGCCAAGCGCCGGCTCGAGCGCACGGACGCCTCGGCCGACGAGATCAGCTGGAAAGTGGGCTACGAGGACCCCGCCTTCTTCCGCCGCCTGTTCAAGCGGATCACGGGAATGCCCCCGGGCGCCTATCGCAAGCGCTTTCAGGTGCCCTCGTTCGCTCGGTCAGCCAATGATGGGTGAGTTGAACCGCGACACTTCCGCTTCTGTATCGACAGCCGCAAGATAGTGGCGCTCCTACGCACCTAGAGGTATCAGTCCTGTTCGCGCTGTGTGCCACGAACGGTCGCTGTCAGGTGATAAGTGTGAGTGCCGAACGCTGGCGCCAAGGCTCACTGCTGACCCGGAACTGAACAGAGCGACGACGGAGGGTCTGAGGGTCAGTTCCGTCCGCTTATTGCTACATCGCGTTGGGTGGATCAGGCCAGGCGAAGCGCGACCGTTGCTCGCGATTCAGGCCTCCATGCTCAAACAGACTTCTGCAAGGCTGGCTCACATCGGTTCACGGTTTGCGCAAGTTTTCATGCTCTTATGGTACTACCGTGTCCAGCTCGGGATGCATGATTACGCTCTCTTGGGCGGTCGGCTCGTTTCGTGCGCCGACAAAAACAGCGGGTGTCGTGCCGCGATTGACCGCGACATGGGGCACGCCAGCCGGGATGAAGAGGTAGTCGCCTGGATGCGCCTTCTCGCAATGCTGGAGTCGGTCACCTGTCCATAGCTCCACTTCCTCGCCACTCAGGTAGTAGAACGCCGTCTCGTGAGCGGCGTGGATGTGGGCCTTCGTCCGCAGACCGGGCGGGAGCGTCACGATGCCGAACCAGAGCACCTCCGATCCGACGGTTTCGGCACTGATGCCGGGTGCGTAGTGGGAACCCTGCTCGGCTTTGAAGCCCGTGGCACCTTTCAACACCCATCCCTTGGTATGCTTACCTTGAGCTGCCGGCTGCGTCTTTGGTGAGAGCAGATTGATCATGGCTGTGTTCCTTCGGGGTCAACGTCATCGACGTGCGCAGCATTGGCGACGGCAGGGCGTTAATCTTGAAGCGGGCTCCGAAAAGTTCCGAATTCCTGCGAAGTCGGATAGGTTCAACGCATGACCGGTCGCTGCTTTGAGTTCGGGGCATTCATGCTCGACGTGGAGCGCGGGGCGCTGCTCTGCGACGGTCGGCCGGTGGCCGTCAGTAGCAAGGGGCTGTCTCTGCTGAAGGCGCTGCTGGACCGTGCCGGATCGACGGTCACCAAGGCCGACCTCCTAGATGCCGCCTGGCCAGGCACGGCGATCGAGGACAGCAACTTGTCCGTGCAGATTGCTGCATTGCGCAAGTTGCTTGGAACAGCGGATGACGGCACCGAGTGGATCGTCACTGTTCCCCGCGTCGGCTACCGTTTTGCTGCCTTGGTCGAGGACCGAGGCATCAACCGGCTTTCTCGGCTCACCCGGGACACCGTCTCGTCGCGACCCGCGATCGCCGTGCTGCCCTTCACGATCGGCAGTGGGGGGCAGGACAAGGAATACCTCGCTGATGGCGTGACCGACGACATTATCATTGCGCTCATGCGCTACAGGTGGTTCAGGGTCGTCTCGCGCAGCTCGAGCTTTGCATTCAAGGGGAAGGTCACGGATTCCCGCCAGGTCGCACGAGACCTCGGGGCGCGCTACCTGCTGGACGGCAGCCTGCGGCATGCAACGGATCGATTGAGAATTTCGGCGCATCTTGTCGATGCCGAGACGGGAGCCCAGCTTTGGGCCGAGCGCTACGATGTCCAACTTGCCGACGTGTTCGCGATCCAGGATGAGATCGCCGAGCGGGTGACCGGCGCGATCGAGCCCGAGCTGCTCAAGACGGAGGCGCGCCTTGCAACGTCGCGCCACACCGGCAGCGTTACCGCCTGGGATCTTGTTCGGCAAGGAGCATGGCAATTCCATAAGATTGGGTGCGACAGCCACTATGCGGCGCGCAAGCTCTTCAGGCAGGCCTGCGCAACCGACCCCGATCTTCCCGAAGCTCATATCTGGCTGGCAAGGGTAAGCGCCGGTCTTGTTGCGTACGCGTGGAGCGATGATCCGGCCTCCGCCATCAAGGAAGGAATGGAGGCTGCGGCTCGCGCAATCTATCTCGACGGCAAGGATCCGTACGCCCATTACGCTTTCGCTATCGTAAGTGCATATGGCAGAGCACCACGACAGGCTGTGCTTGCGGCTGAGAAAGCCGTTGCATTGAATCCGAGCTTCGCGCTCGGTCATCTCGTTTTGGGACTGTCACGTCTGTTCGAAGGTCGCGCACTGGAGGCCATTGCGCCGCTGCAGCACGGCTTGGTCCTGAACCCGAACGATCCGCAAAACTTCGTCTGGTACAACCTGCTTGCACTGGCGCAATTGTTTGCGGACCAGGCCAGTTACGCCATCGGCAGCGCCAACGAGGCATTGAAAGTGCGGCCCGACTGGAGGCCTACATTAGAAACACTCGCAGCATGTCATGCTGCGGCTAACGATCTCGACGAAGCAAGACGGATCGCCTGCCGAATTGAAGGACAGAAGAAGCCAGGAGGCGACGCGCTCGCACCACTGATAGAACTCAATCCTGCCTGGAGAAGCCAGCTCGCCGGCCTGATCCACAAAGCGCGCTCGCGGTAATGTCCGGATTGGAACCATCGATCGCCGTTGACATGCGCGTCATTTGTCAGCCGCTCTACTTCCGGAAATGGCCCAGCGCGAAGGCTTGATCTTTGACCGAGTTCGTCCGCTCCCGGAGGTGATGCGCGCTGGATGTCGATCCTGACCGGCGATTGTCCGGTTGACAAACCCATGACTCCGATTAACCTTGCTCACATTGTAGGGAGATCATCGTCATGGCCTCGATCACGCCAGCCTATTGCAAGAACTGCCGCGGGTTGTTTGTGTCTCAGTTCTCAATTGCGGGAAGCAAAAGTGCTGCAATGTTTCGGAACGCCGAGACGTGCATTTACTGCGGGGGGCTCGCTTACGCAGTCGACGGTGTCTTTGATGGGACTGATGGCCTCATCAAGCTTGTCTCTGGACCCCAGTTCACAAAGGACATACTCGAAGCCTTCGCATCGCTGATCGAACAGGCGAAGGCTGGCAAAATAACCGAGACTGAGCTTGCGACACGCGCAGAGTCTCTAAGTCCAGAACTCGGCGCGGCGGTGAAGGGCCTCAGTGGTCTCAAGAGGTGGCCCGTCTTGCTGCTCGCGCTTGCCGCGCTTCAACAATGCAAGATGGAGATCAAGCTCGACGTAAAGCTCGACGCAAACGATCTCTTAAGACAGACAATCGAACTGGTCGACAAGTCACGAGCCAAAGGTGACGCGAAGGGTGCCCAACAAGAGAAGAAGGGCGGCAACGCCGATCCCACCCCCGGCGGCGCCAAGGGAAAAAACGAAGACGTAAGCCATGGATGGAAGACCTCCGTTCATCCCGAAAAGAATTAGCGAGCACAAGGCGAGTGGGGAACGCGGCAATGGCTGACGCGCCAGATAGAGATCGCGAACTTCGAGAGGTACCCCTCAGACAGATCGATCCCAGCACGTGGCCCAAAGGCGTGCGGCAAATCTCACTAGAAGAGTTGGGTTCGTTTGGCGTCGCAAACGATGGGTTGTTGCACTGGAATGGTCAGCCCGTCGTGACCCGGCGCAAATTTGAAGTTCGCGGGGTCGAGCTGTGGCTTCTTGTGACGGCCGCAGCCGGAACTCTGCTTCAGGGGATCGCTGCGATGTTCCCCTTCGTCCCCAAAGCGATCAGCGCTCTTTTTGGCTTTTCGACCTAGCCTTCTTGCGCTCTTGCACTTTCTCTGTCGGCGGCGCCTTGGCTACGCCGCGTAAGGCTCGCTCGAACTCGAGAGGGTCTTCGCTGGCGCCAGCTTCGCGGGCTGCCTCAATAAAGCGCTGGCGCTGACTCTTCTCTTTACGGGGCGCCATCTGTGGCCCTCTTCTTGCTGATTTTGACAACGTTCGAGGGGAGCGTGGAGTCAACCTTGCGTCCCTTTACCCGTGGGTCGACTAACAATTGCATGCTGGTGTGTTGCCGCTCCCAGTTGAAGGGCAGGCGCCACCGATCGCCCGGCTGACCAATCTTAATCTTCTCAATAATGGCGGGCCACCAGCGAACGATATAAGCCACCTTCCCGAAGCGATCGAGCTTCTCGAACGGATGTGGCGGAAAGAACGAGATGAGACCGGTTTCAGTGTAGGCAACAAGATCAGGCCAATTCTGAAGAATTCTCGCGTCACCCGATACAATCGCCGTGCCGCCATCCGCTGCGAAGGCTCGAAGCCAATCTGGATCGCTGGTCCCTGGAGGATGGGTAGTCCCGTAGTGGCTGACCTCATAACCATCCCTGTTGGGTAGTGCGGCGGCGACTGCCTCACACACCCTCGGGGAAAGGTTATTGTCCAGCCGTATCTTCAAGCCGGCTGCCCCTCCATCAGCAGCCGCTCGAACGCGACTGCTTGCTCCACGAGATCTACATCGATGAGGTATTCATCCGCGACGTCGTCAGCGCTACCAGACACTGCGAAGGACTTGTGCAACGTTGCGGTCGGTATCCATGCGCCCTCGACAACCGGCTTCCCAAAGGACACTTTGGGGTCGAGGACGACGTTCTTGAGCCATGGAATTGGGCGCCACCGATACGCCAAGTCGTTGGCATATAGGATCGTGTCAAAGAGAGATTGCTCAATGACCGGAGCCATCACAAAGTTGTCGGCCATCACGTCTATGATCCGACGCTCTTCCGGCGTTTCGACAACTTCCATAAAGATTTTGCGGCCGTCTGTTCGGAACCTATTCTTCGTCGCGAACGGATGATCCTCGTTGTACTTTTCTCGAAGTTTGATCGCTACCTTGCGAATGGCTTGCCGGCTGAGGCCGAGATCGCTGAAGTGTTTGATGAACCGGGCTTCCACCAGATCGAGAAAGCCCAAAACTGTGCGCTCTCCAAATCTCGGTAGCTGGCGACATATGATTGGCTCGGCATCGCTATTCGCGTAACCGTCGATCCAAGATCGGACGATCCGCTGCTTCTCTTTGAGAAGTTGAGCAGCAAAGGAAACTGGGTAAAGGCCGGTCGCCGTAGTGGCGACCCAGTCGAATTCCAGTGCGCTCGGCATCAGGAGACATCCTCCTGCTTGAACGAGTCCCGGTAGGTAAGTCTCCGACCTACTATACCATGAAGCGCGGCAATGCTGCGGGCCGTATCATCGATCCGCAACTTAACGCGGTTATTGTAGCGGAAATCGAACTCTGCGAGATAGCGGTGTAGATGCTTCTCAGAGCAATGCTGATAGACGCCCTTCATCCCGCGCTTGAAGATGCTGAAGTAGCCCTCGACACTATTGGTGCTGACGTCGCCACGGGCATATTCCTTGGCAGCGTGGCGGACGCGCTCGTGAGAGGCGACGTCAAGGCGCTTATATAGCTTGCTCTCGTCCGTCATCAGGCGGGCTTCGCGAGAGATATTCTCGCCAGCAATCTTGGCAACGGTTGCCTTGTCGGCGCGCTCGACATGGAAAGAGCGGACGGAACCCCCACGCTCTACTAGAGCAATTACGGCACGCTTGTTGGCCGGTCCCTTGCCCTTCCCCTTGAAGGGCTTGCCGCTGGTGCGTACGAGCTGCTTCTCTTCGGTCTTGCCGAAGTAGGTCTCATCAGCCTCGACAATGCCACCGCCCCCACCAATCGGTGCAAGTGGGCCTGCGCGCATCGCCTCACGAATACGATGGCTCATGAACCAAGCAGCCTCGTAAGTGATCTCCAGAACCCGATGGAGCTGGTGGCTGCTGATACCCTTCTTGCTCGCGCAGAGAAGGTGGACCGCCTGAAACCACTTGTGCAGCGGGATGTGGCTGGACTCGAACACGGTCCCGACCCGCACAGTGAACTGCTTGCGGCACTGGCCACACTTCTTAAGGCCGTGACGGACCACACCTTCCGGGTTCGTCTTGCTCGGCTTAGAGCGGACGCCCTGAAGCGCATAGATGCGCTCATTGTTGCCGCAATGCGGGCACACGGGGCCGTGCGGCCAGAGCACGGACTCCAGCTTCGCAAAGGCGGCGTCCTCGTTGTGGAAGTGCGGCGCGTTGAGAACGGACATGGCGTTGATCCCCAAAGGATAACGCACCCTAGCACGCCGTCTTGGGTGTGTCAAGCCGATAATCGCCTCCTGACCACTGCAGACCTCGGGCCAGCCACAGCGCCTTGCGCCAGAAGACGACGCTCCGCAGAGATAGCCGACGTCTGCGCCGTGGACATGGGCACTTCTCTCCGACCGCGCCCCGAGCGTCCGCCATTCCATCGTAAGCTGCCAAGAAGCGCGGGGCGGCAAGGCTCAACCATCGGTTGGCACGAAGTGTTCGATGCGCGAGCTTCTGTTGCGGCGCTTGTTGTTGTCTCTGCCATCGCTGCCGCTCATCGATAAGCGCGCCGACTGGCTTCGAGCCGCAGACATGCGCTCACGTGTGAGATGCTAGCGTCAATCGGGCTTGGGGATGTGACGCCCGTTCAAGCATTCCACAACAGCATGTGCCACAGCTTCCTCCATCCGCTCTTCCGTGAGGTCTTCAAGCTGCAGCTCAGTCGAGCCGACGTCGCCGTCGACAGAGCCGATCGAGCAGGCGAACTTGCCGTCTAACGCCGCGCACACGAGAATCTTCGAAGCACTGTATGCGCTATGCTTGAACTCGATCACTGCTCGATCGATATCGCTGTGCTTCAAATCATATCTCTTCAGTGTGAGGCCTGCATATCCATGCCTTTTTAGCAGAGCATCGATTTTGGAGACCATCTCTGGGAGCTGCTCGCGCAGTATGGCCCAGGCGGCACGTGCCCGCTCTTGCTGCAGCGCTTTCGCCGCCTGCTCGTCGCGGCTTTTCTGCTCTTTCCTGTCGCGTTCCGCGGCAGATGCTGCGATCGCAGCCTCCAATCGTGAAAAAGCGTCGCTCGTCACAGCTATTCTTCCTTGTCCCGCCCGCGATATCTACGCCGAGGCAACGCATTGTGGGCGGAGATGATGTGCTCGATCATATGCGCGGCCTCATGATGTACCGCGGCATCGGGTGCACTACTCTCGGCCCCGCGATGTGTAGCGGCCGCATCCTCCAGGATGCCGCGCGCGTCGCCATCGTCGAGGATCTTCAACTCTGTCAGCGCGAGCAGTAGCGACTCGCAGATCGCGAGCGCGGCACATCCGGCGGCAACGTCCTTGATGTCGTTTGTCGACGCCATGGCCTAGGTCTCACTCTTCGGTGGCGTGAAGATTCTTCGCGTATTCACGCCAGACCTACACCGATGGCGGCGAAACCCTGCTAACCTGGGATAGCCAGGCTCTGCCGCACCAAACCGGCGACAATGTACGAGGGCCATCGATTGCCACACAAGGTCAGCCATCTCGCGACAAAGCTCCGTACGTTCATGGAGCTGTCGGATCGCGAGGCCGGCTGTCTCGCCGAGCTCCAATCGTCACCACAGCGTCTAAAGGCCGGCAAGGAACTCGTACACGAGGGACAGACGGGCCACTTAGCCTATATCCTTCAAGCAGGGTGGGCGTGCAGTTTCAAGCTGCTGCCCGACGGCGGCCGCCAGATCATTGCGTTTCCTCTGCCGGGCGACTGTGTCGGCTTGAGAAGCGTCCTGTTGAGGACCTCTGATCACTCCTTCTCTGCATTGACCGACGTCGTCGTCAGCAGTGTCGAGGCGTCACGGATGATGGAGATCTTCAACGAGTTTCCACGCCTCGGTGCGGCCATTCTGTGGGCAGCATCCCGTGACGAAGCGATGGTTGTCGAGCATCTGGTCAGCATCGGACGGCGTAGCGCCATCGAGCGGACAGCTCATTTTTTCCTCGAGTTGAGCGAGCGGCTGCGGTTGGTCGGCCTCGCTACCGAGCAGGAATTCGACTGTCCGCTCAATCAGTATGTTCTCGCCGACGCCTTGGGCCTGAGCGCGATCCACGTAAACCGTGTGCTGCGGCAGCTTCGCGAGCGCAAGCTGATGACACTGAAGGACCGGAAAGTAACGATCCACAATATGAACCGGCTCGCGCTTCTGGCGGGATTTCAAGAGCAGTCGGACGAGCGGTAATAGTCACCGGGCGCGGAATCATCGCGAGGCTGCTTTAGATCAGCATGACGCACTCGTATATCGGCTAAACAGAATCTCCAGGCGTGCGGAGGTCGTAGGGATCACAGCTTGATCCGGCGGACTTCAACGGCACGCAGTCGCATCACTCAGTTCGAATAATCGACCGAGCTCCGCCGCTGCAAGCGGGGCCGGATTGGTCAGGTATTGCCGGCCTGCATCGATTGGCTGGGTACCGCTGCTCAACATAGAACAAGGAACATCTCATCATGGAAATGCCAGCTGAAGTGAAGCCCGCCCTATGGGGCGCGATAGGCGGCGCGATTGCACTTGCGTTTGTCGGATTCACCTGGGGCGGATGGACGACTGCGAGCAGCGCGGCAACGCAGGCCAGCCAGCGCGCCTCAGAGGCCGTCGTCACGGTGCTCGCACCCATCTGTGCCGACAATTTTCGGCGCGACCAGGACACCGTGGCACGCCTCGCGGAACTGAAGAAGGTCAGCTCCTGATGCTGTGGACGGCATCCATCACCCGGCCCGATGACCGGTATGGTTTTCGGAGCTTGAGATGGAGGAAGTCAGATGGTGCAGCCTGTCACGGTCGGTCTCGATATCGCGAAGAACGTGTTTCATG
>JAEYPL010000202.1 GCA_023410905.1 Pseudomonadota bacterium | reverse complement strand
GGCCAGCGGCTGCTGGCCGGATTGCCCTGAAGTGTCGACTGTGACCCGATCGTGAGACATTGCCTCGCGTTCTGCATCAATTCCAGTGAAGCCGCCACTCGAACGCACATCGACCGACGCATCGCGGGATCCGCCGGTCAGGTTGCTGCAAAAGATGACCCTTCAGGCCAACTTAGTTATTCGGCAGCGCGAACTGAACGCCGCCGTAGACGGACAGCCCGGGCGTGCCGTAGCCGAGGACTGTCTGGTAGTTCTCATCCAACAGGTTCTCGCCGCGGACATACGCCTTGATACCCGGCATGAACTCGTATGAAACCTTGGCATTCACCAGCCAGTAGTCATCGAGGTTAACGCCACTATCGAGCGTGTCGGCGACGTATCTCACCATCACGTTGGCCTCCACCTTGTCTAGCGGCTTGAGATCGAAGCCGACGGCGAGGGCATGGCGCGGCACGCGCGCAAGGCGCGCCCCATCCGCCCGCTCTGTGTCAGTGTACGTGTAGGCTGCCGTCATTGTGATCCCGGACGAGATGCGCGCAGCCGCCGACAGCTCTACACCTTGGCGATGCGTGATGCCGGGCAGATTGACAAGACAGGTTGTGCCGCACGCGAAGGTAATCGGATCAGCCATGAAGGTGATCAGGTTGTCCGTATCGATTTCGAAATACGTGGCGCCGACCTTGAACCGGCCGTTGCTGAAGCCCTGCTCGATACCGACATCCCAGCTCTTGCTTTCTTCCGGCAACAGATTGGGATTGCCGTAGTTCGGGTACCAGGGCGGGTAGTTGGTGTACATTTCGTCGAGGGACGGTGCGCGGAAACCTGTGCCTTTGCTGGCGCGGAATTTGGTTTCGGTGCCAGGAACGAGATACGCAGCCGTGAGACGGTGCGTACTGAAGTCTCCGAAATTGCTGTGATCGTCGATGCGTCCGCCCGCAGTGAGGACCAAGCCGGGAATCGGCTCGGCCATGAGCTGAGCATAGACACTGCCGACGTCGGCGGAATGGCGCGTGGCCGGGTCGTTGTTGTTGCGCGCGCGCGTCTCCTCCCACTCGCTCCCCACGAGCAACGATAGCTGATCGTTGAACTTCAGAACGCCTTTGTACTCCGCTTTGAAACGCTCGCCCTCGAACCAGTACGACCGCGCTCCGGAACTGAAGCCATCACGCTCGATGCTCATCGCCTGGACAGCGAACGTGTTCTGGAACGCCCCATTCAGCAGGTAGAATTCAGTTCCGACGCGCGCGGCTTGCTGAAAATACTTGGTGGTGTCATTCGTGTCGTTGGGCGGCCAGTCAATCTCGGTGTTGGCCCTGACGGAGCGTGCTGCGAAGAAGATCTTGGCGCTCGGCGTCAGGTAATACTCACCGCGCCCCGAGAAAGTCAGATTGCGATAGCCGTCGTCCTCGGTGCCCGCTGCAGCCATGGAAAAGCCGTCGGTATCCACTGCCTGCACGCTGAGTGAGATGTTGCTGCCATTGGCGGCGAGATAGCCCGCCGTATAGGCGCCGCGCCACGTATTGTATGCGCCGTACTCCGCACCGCCGCTCTGCGAGAAGCCCGGCTTGCGAGCGGCCTTCGTCTCGATGGAGATCACGCCACCGACGGCGTCGCCACCATAGAGTGTGCTTTGCGAGCCCTTCAGCACCTCGATGCGAGCGACGTCGCCGACGAGAAGGTGCTCGAAGTGTGCGGCGGTCACGGTGTTCGACGGATCGCTGACATCCATGCCGTCGACCAGCACCTTGACATAGCCGCCCGTGGTGCCGCGCAGGCTGATCGTGGCCGTTCCACCCGGGCCGCCTGCCTGCGAGAAATTCACGCCCGGCAGAGTCTCGAGGTAGTCCTTCACGTAGGTCTGCGCGCGCGCCTCGATCTCCTCTTGCGTGATCACCTCGACAGACGAGCCGACCTTGGCGGCGTCAGTGGGCGTCCGGTTGGCCGAGTAGATCACGATCCCTTCGAGCGGCGTGACCTCCTGGGCGAGTGCCGCCGTCCCAATGGCGGGCAACACCACACATGCTGCCGCTAAAGCAACACGTGACACACTGCTCCTACCGAAACCGGCGCGGATACCAGCCAAAATAGTCATACGACCCCGTCGCGATGATGGACGGAAGCCACGGCGAACCTGCCCGAAATCCTGCGCGCACGGCCTCAACCCGCCAGAGAACGTGCTGCCTGCACGCCTTCCTGGTGGGCTCGCGCCTGCGAGCAAAGAGATCTCAATGTGTCAGAGTGTGATCAAGACCCCGGGCATTGCTGACGTCGCTCCCAATCGGTTGCACATCAGTCGCCACTACGGGAATCCGTTCCACCAAGCGGCCCGCATGGGGGATGGGCGACTTGTGCCGGCTGTCTCCTGGCTCGCGGCTCAAGCGTCCCCTCCAGCCTTCCCGATCGTCGTTACCGACGATCAGTGACATCTTTGGAGGAAACTCGCCGCCTACAGTTGCGGGCGCAGCCACGGAATTGGCACGTCAGCTCTCACACGAGCTACTGCACCTTACCGTGTTCCTGGCACCACTGCATTGCTGCATGTGGCACCACCGTCACATCGCTAATCCGCCTTAATATAGTCACGGTGTCAACGGGAAAGACGTGACCGCTGCCGCGACAGTCGCACTTGGTACAATTCTACAACAGGCGGAGCCTGCCCCCGCCCGCCAGGGTCGCGATCCAGATCATCGGATCGCGATTTGGATGGGTTTCCCCGCAAGCGACTGTCATAAGCCAAGCTCTTTACCGCGGGATCTGACACAGAGAGATGAGTAGCAGCCTGCAAATGCTCCCCAACGATTGCGCGACGACATCCAACAACGAAGCATCGCAACTTGTATCCGCGCCGTTTCGTATCGCGTGCGAGCCGCCGCTTTTGCTCGCATCGTTCGATGAACCGCAGCAGATGCTGAGCTGGTCCGTGACGCGGCCGGGCCGTGTCACCTCGTGTCACGTGGCTTGGCTTGAGGTCAGCAACAAGGATCTCTCTCCGGAGATAGATGCGGTTCAATACGTAAGGAGCCGCATGGCACAAGCCGGGCTTGACGATGCCATAACTCTCATGACGTCGCGCGACATTCGTCGCCATCATCTGTCGCAAGCAATCGCAGATGACGTGACGGCGACGTGCCTTGCCACCGTCGGCCTGTCGAACAGCGAGCGCGTAGGGCAGCGTCTCTCCGAACCCGTGCGCCTGCCAAGCACCATCAATACGCTTGTCCATGTCTCAAGCCCCCTGAACGAAGCGGCGTTCCTGGAGACCATGTCCATCGTGACGCAGGCGCGGACCGCAGCGGTGATTGATTCCGGCGTACGCCGCGGCGGTGTCGCGGTGACTGGAACAGGCACGGACTGCGTGGTGATCGCTGCACCGAACCGAGCCGACGCCGCGCAATTTGCAGGCCTTCATACGGCGATCGGAGAGACCGTTGGCACCGCCACATACAGGGCCGTAGCGGCTGGCATCGAGACATGGAAGGTTGACTTCGCGATGATCCAGGGCGCGACCGCCCAATAGGCAATTACTCGGGCTCACTCCAGGGCAGCAGTCCAGCGACGATGCGGACAGCACGCACTCCTTGCGGAATCGCAGCAGCGTGCCTCCTGCACCTCTTTATTCGCTCATGTTGAAGCATACCTGCAGATTGCATCGTGCTCATTATCCTTGGCAGATCGCTCGACGGCTGGCCCGTAGCCACCACCGCCCGACGTCTCGAGGCGGATGATGTCGCCCCTGACAAGCGGCAGATTGTTGACCTTGGATGGCAGGGATTGTGGCTTGCCATCGCGGATGAGATAAAGCCTGCCCTCACGACCCGGCTCGCCACCCTCAAGGCCATAAGGGCGGAACTTGAAGCGCTCGAGATTGGCTGTGAACACAGCCGCTGGGCTGTCGACGCGCCACGCGCGGTAGAGCCCGAGCCCGCCTCGATGCCGCCCCGCGCCGCCCGAACCATCGACGAGACCGTAGGAGACGACGGTCAACGGCACATCGGCCTCGATCATCTCGATCGGAATGGACGCGTTGTTGTGCATGCCAAATGAGTAGGCGCTGAGGCCGTCCTGATCGTCGTAGGCGCCGGTGCCGCCGACTTCGATCTCGACGAGCACGCCGCGCTCGCCCTTCTCGCCGATGGTCTGGAACGAGCAGACATAGGACACGCCGTAATATGCGGCGGGAACGCGCCCGGGCGCGGCCTTGTGCAGCGCGCCGAACATGGTCGTCGCGAGGCGATGCGTGACGGCGACGCGGTTGGCGACCGGTGCGGGATGCGCCGGATTGATGATGAGGCCTTCGGGCGCGATCACCGTCACCGGCCGGTAGCAGCCGGCATTCGCGGGAATGTCGCGATCAGCGATCGCCATGATCGCGTAGTAGACGCCCGATCCGCTCGACGCGAGAGTTGCATTGATCGGCCCCGGAACCTGCTTGCCGCACTTCGAGAGGTCGACGATCAACTCCTCGCCCTTGACCTCGATCTCGGCATGAATGCGGATAGGATCGGGCACGATGCCATCGTCGTCGAGGAAATCCTCGAAGCTGTAGCGGCCGTCGGGAATGCGTCCGATCATGGCGCGCATGGCGCGTTCGGAACCGTCGAGCAGGCGGCGGCACGTCTCGACCACGGTATTTGCGCCGAACCGTTCGGCCAGTCGCCGCATGGCACCCTCGCCGACGGCAAGTGACGCGAGTTGTGCCTGCAGATCGCCCGAGAGCATATCTGGCCGGCGCACGTTCTGGCACATCATCGCGAACAGGTCATCGTTCATCACACCTTTGCGCACGAGTTTCAGCGGCGGGATGCGCAGACCTTCCTGAAAGACTTCCGTCGCGGCGGCGGCATAGCTGCCGGCGGCCATGCCGCCCATGTCGAGGTGATGGCAGAGCGTGCCGACGATCGCGATGCGTTCGCCATCCACGACGACGGGGCGATAGGCGAGAATGTCGGGGATGTGCTGGCCGCCGCAGTAGGGATCATTGGTAATGACGACATCACCCTCGTCCCATTTGTCGAGCGGCAGGTAGTCACGGATGATCGTCTGCAGGCAGGCGCTCATGGAATTGAGGTGACCGGGTATGCGCGCCGACTGCGCGATGTTGAACCCGTGACCGTCGAACACCGCAGTCGAATAGTCGAGCATCTCGCGCACGATGGTGGAACGACTCGTCCGCCATACGGTCACATCCATCTCGGCGGCAGCAGCCGTGAAGGCGTTGCGCAGCACCTCGATCGTGACGGGATCGATTTCCTTGGCCGGCGTCTTTGCAGCAAGCATCTCGTTCACTGGGTTTCTCCGGATGTTCTGTGCGCAATAAGCGTGCCGAGGGGGCCCGGTCGGCACTGCCATCCGCTGGTGAGAAGAACGGTGGTGTACTCTTCTTCGATCAGGGCGGGGCCGGAGATCGCGTTTGCGACTTGTGCGCGCCGATGCACCGGCAGATCGATCCATTCGCCGTCGATCAGAACCTGACGCGCCTCCACCGACGAGGGCGCAGCTTCGACGCCACCGGTCAGTGCGCGTGATGTGGCCCCTGTGAGGATACCAGTAGCCGTAAGACGCAATGCCACCAACTCGACGGGCGCTGCCGCGTTGGCATAAGAGAAGCGTTGCTCGTGTCCGCGATGGAAATCCGCGATAGCGCGAGCAAGTGCCTCTTCGCTCGCGGCCGCGTCCGGCCAGGGGACGACCAGCTCCGAGGCCTGGCCCTTGTAGCGGAGATCGAGCGACACCGCATAGCGACGATCATTCTCGGCAATGCCATCCTGGAGAAGAAGGCTCTCCGCCTGAGCCTTGAGATCATCCAGCATCGCGCCGATCTGCGAAAGATTCGCGGCCGTCGCCAGCATGACGCGGCTCCGCGTCAGATCATGCACGATGTTGGAGTGCAGAATGCCGTACGCCGAGAACGTCGAGGCATCCGCGGGAAAGACCACTTCGGTGATGCCGAGTTCCTCCGCGACCGGTATGGCGTGCAGCCCGCCTGCACCGCCGAACGACACGAGGCTGAAGTCGCGCGGATCGAGCCCCTTCTCGAATAGGCTCAGACGCGCGGCGTGCGCGAGGTTTGCATTGGTGACTGTCATCACGCCCGTCACGGCCGCTTCAAGCGACAAATCGAGGGCGGCGCCGAGCTTGGCTTCGATGGCACGATGCGAGCCGTCGAGATCGAGGGCCATCGCGCCACCAAGGAAGTAGCGCGCATCGAGCCGCCCCATGACCAGATTGGCGTCGGTGACGGTCGGCTCGATGCCGCCGCGACCGTAGCAGACGGGGCCAGGACGCGAGCCCGCGCTTCGCGGTCCCACGAGCAGGCGACCCGCCTCATCGATTGAGGCGATCGATCCGCCGCCCGCACCGATCGTGCGGATCTCGATCATCGGCAGGCGAACGGGGAGGCCGTCGATCTCGCCCTGCGTCATCTGCGAGATGGCGCCCTGATGGACGACGCAGACATCGAAGCTCGTGCCCCCCATATCGACGCCGAGCAGGTTCGGCTGCGCGAGCACTTCGGCCATGCGGAGCGTCGCGAGCGCACCACCGGATGGACCAGAGAGCAGGAGACGGGCGGGCTGGCGCTTGGCGACCTCCGCGCTGCAGACGCCGCCGTTAGATTGCACGAGCAGCAGGCGCGCGCTGATGTCTGCTTCTTTGAGCCGAACGGCCAGACGATCGAGGTAGTTGCCGACGACGGGCAGCAGCAGCGCGTTGAGTGCCGTTGTCGACGTGCGCTCGAACTCGCGGATCTCCGGGCTTATGTCGGACGAGAGCGATACGGGTATCGCAGGCAGGCGCTTCGCCAGCCAGGCGGCGAGCACCTTTTCGTGCGTGTCGTTGATGTAGGCGTGCAGGAGAGAAACCGCGATCGCTTCCGCACCGGACGCTTCGATTTTGGCGGCCAAGTCGTCCAGCGCGGACACGTCGAGCGGTGTCTCGATGCTGCCATCGGCGCGCGTGCGCTCGACAACGCCGAACCTGCGATCGCGGCGGATCAGCGGCGTCACGCTCTTTTGGCGGGCGCTGTAGATGTCGCGACGATTGTGCCGTCCAATCTCGAGAACATCCTCGAACCCCGCGGTCGTGATCAGCGCGCCGATCGCGAGCTTGCGCTCGAGCACAGCGTTGGTCGCGATCGTCGTACCATGCAGGAGCAGACGGATGTCCTGCAGCGAGAATCCGTAGCGGCTTGCCGCTTGCTCCAGTCCCGTCAACAGCCCGATGGACGGGTCCTCGGGCGTGGTCGACGTTTTCAGGCTGGCAAGCTCACCCGTCCGCTCATTGAGAATCTGCAGATCGGTGAACGTGCCGCCGATGTCGATACCGACACGGATGAAAGGCTTTGCGGACACGGGGGCTCCTTCCGTACGAGAGCGGCTTGAATGAACGATAGGCTGTTTCTGTCTTCAGTGCATGAGACCGGGAAGCCAGAGTGCCAGCTCTGGCCAGATCATCATGAAGGCGACTGCGAGCAGATAGGCGAAGAGGAAGGGCATGACGCCGGCGAAAACGTCGGTGATCGGTCCGCCCTTTGGCCGCATACCCTGCAGAACGTACATCACCGTGCCATCGGGCGGGCTGATCTGCGCGATCTCAACCAGCATGGTCACGAGCACGCCGAACCATATGGGATCGTAGCCGAGGCCGACGACGATGGGAAGAACGACCGGCACCGTGGTGATGATCATGGAGAATCCCTCCATGAATGTGCCGAGCGCAATGTACATGCCGACGATCGCCAGCATGATCGCCCACGGCGGCACCGGCAGATCGCTGATCATGGCCGCAACGGTTTGCGGCACATTGATCAACGTGAGGATGTAGTTGAGCAAGTAGGCGCCCATGATGATCAGGCCGAGCAGCGCGGTGTTGCGCGCCGCCGTGAGCGCCGAGGCATTGAGCATGGCGAAGGAGAGGCGCCCTTCGATCAGTGCGAAGAACGCGGCGCCAACGACTCCCAGAGCAGCCGCTTCCGTCGGTGTCGCAAAGCCGCCGTAGATCGAGCCGAGCACGAGCACGATCAGAACGAGCGTCGGCACCAGATCGGTAAGCGCGCGCAGCTTGATGGAGAGCGGCACTTTCTCCGGCTTGTCGAGCGGATTGCGAAGGCCGTGAATGATAATGATGACCGTGAAGAGCCCGGCGACCAGAACGCTCGGAATGAGAGCGGCGATGTACAGCGCGCCGACCGACGTCTCGGTGATCAGTCCATAAACGATGAACGTGATCCCGGGCGGGATCAGGTTGCCCATGGCTCCTCCGGCCGCGAGCGAGCCGAGCACCATGCGTTGGTTGTATTTCGTTCCCTCGAAGTACGGGAGCGCGACAGAACCCATGGTCGCGGCAGTCGCGACCGATGATCCCGAGATCGCCGAAAAGAGTGTGCACGACGCGATGTTCGTGTGCAGCAATCCGCCCGGCATTCGGTTGAGCCAGACATTGAGCGCCTTGTAGAGCCGCTCCGAGAGACCTGCACGCAGCAGGATCTCACCCATCAGCAGGAACAGCGGCACGGCGATGAGCACGAAGTTGCTCGACGGACCCCAAAAGGTCTGCCCCGCGAAAAGCCAGAACGGTCGCTCGGTGAACATGAGTCCGGTCAACACGGCCAGAATGCCGAGCACCGCGGCAATGTGAACGCCGGCGCCGAAGAACACGACGAAGATGGCGACCAGAGCCAGAATTTCTGCAATCGGAAGCGCCACAGCGCCGCTGGCGAAGAAGATCAGCAGCCCGAGCAGGATGAACAGAAAGACGAGAGCTATCATGTGCGCGCCTCGCTGTGGCTCTCTTTGCGGCTCATGGCGACGGCCTCGAGCGCTTCCTCGGCTTCATCGTCGATGCTGCGCGAGTCGAGCAGAGCAACGGCCTCCTCTAGGTACCCGCAGACAAGCCCGAGTATCGCTTCGAGCAGCAGAACCATGATCATGGCCAGGAAGGCGAACAGCCCGACGACCCAGATGCCCTGTGGAATGGCCATCGGAATGTGAAGCGCGCTGTTGTCGTGCGCGTTGAACATCAGCGACTCCTGCAGAAGCTCCCATCCTGCCCAGGCGAGGAAGCCGCCGAACAGTCCCAGCAGCGAGATCGCGAGAATGTGGAGGAGCACACGTGGGCGCACTGGCATCCGGTTCACGAGAACGTCGACACGGATATGCGCGCGTTCCGCCAGAGTATGGGCCAGTGACCACGAGATGCCGCAGGCCAGCATGTAGCCGCTGATCTCAACCGTCGCGGCGCTCGACACGCCGAAGACCGACCTGCCGACGATATCCGCCGTGATGAACAGGGCGCAAGCGACGTACGTCCATCCAGCGAGGTAGGCCATGCCGGCAGCCGTGCGGTCGAGCATCCTGCGCATGAAGCGCACGCCCCGCAGCGCTGCCGGGACCTTTTTCTCGGTCCCGGCAGTTTCCGTCACGGCTTGAACTCCACGCCAGAGATCGGCGCAATGACTTCGTTGTAGACCGTGCCGCAGCGGGCGCCGCAGCGCTTCACGAAGCCCGGCAGAACCGTCGTCTTCATGATGTCGACGACCAGCGCCTTGTCCTCGGCGGTGGCTTTGACTTCCGTCATCGGCCTCTTGGCAATCGAGTGGATCTTGCAGCCGGCCGCGTTGCCGATGTTGCAGTCGATGCCATCGCGCGTTGCGTCCTCACCGAGCTTCCAGAGCGCGTCGCTCATCTCGGCGAAGGTCTTTTCGAGCTGCGCCTTCGCGGGCGCCGGCAGCTTGTTCCACCAGGAGAGGTTGACCATGTAGCCCGCGACCGCCCAGGAGAGCGGCAGGTCGGAAATGTGGCTCGACACCTCCGGCCAGCGAGCGGCGGCGCCGCTGCCTGTGCCTGTCACCGCGCAATCGGCGACGCCGCGCTCGAGAGCGCTGTAGACTTCGGGGAAGCCGATGCTGACCGGCTGTCCGCCCATCTTCTGGACGAGATCGACGAGCGAGTTGCCGAACGTGCGGATCTTGCGACCTTTGAGATCAGCGAGCGTCTTGAATTCCGAGCGGCAGAACAGAACCTGCGCCGGGAAGGGATAAACGACGACGAGGCGCGTATTGAACCGCTCCAGCTCCTTGTTGGCGATAGGGAGCATCGCGTCGGCGATCTTGCGCGCCATCTTGATGTCCGGGCTCATACCGGACAGATCAATACCATCGAGGATCGGCACGTCGCCAGACAGCGTCGAGAGCGTACCGGCGCCGATATCGACCTGACCCGAGCGGACGAGACGCACGATCTCCGCGCCACCGAGATTGCGTTCCGCATGCGTGCTGAGCTGGACGGTGATGGCGCCGTTCGTAGCTTTCGAGAGGCCGTCGCGCAGCACCGGCTGATCGACGATGCTGTATTGCGCGGAGGTCGGCAGCGGCTGCGTGACGGCAGAGATCGTCAGCTTATAGCCGGCAGGCAGCTCGGACTGGGCGAACGCGGCGTTGGGAGGGGCAAGGGTCGCGGCAAGCAATCCGCTGGCAAGCAGTCTCTCGATCATTTGGTGGCGCCTCGGCTCTCTGAGTTGGCGTATGCGACGCAACCTCTGGCGCGGCTCCCCGTGTCTGCCTTGTTGCTTGCGGCAGATCTCATTGAGATTTGTCGTGCGCATTAACGCCTGCAAGTGAAGCGTCTCTCAGTGCGCATGTCGAATTGTGTTATCGTATCGTGGCGATCGGAAATTCCGATCAGCTCTGCCGAGTGCCTCGAGCTCACGGCCGATCTCTGTCGCGCGTCTCGCGACCAGTGCCGCGAGGAAGTTGTTGGGCTTGCGCAGATAGGCAATCTGGAAGGCATTGTACGGCAGCGTCACGTCGCTCACCGTCAGCTCGCAGAGACTGCCGTTCTCGATCTCATCCTGGACGAGCGCACGCGGCAGAATGCAGGTACCGAGGCCGTCCAGCGCCATGCGAATCATGATCGTTAGCGACGCGCTGCCCCACAGTCGCACGTTCTCGCCACCCTCGACGGAAAGCGCCCTCTTGATCTCAGCAGCGAGCGGGCTGGCATGCGAGAAGCTGATGATCGGCCATTGCGTGAGCTCGGCGAGAACCAGCGGGCCGTCGCGCGCCACGAGTTCGGGACTGGCCGCCCATCCGAGCGGCAAATGGCAGAGGCGATCATTGACGGCGCGCGGATCGGCAACGGGCCCGACCTGCAGGCTCAAGTCGATCTGCTCAGCTAGAAGCTGCTCCGACAGCATGTTGGTCGTATCGACGACCATATCGACGACAAGCTGAGGATAGTCGGTATTGATGATATCGACGAGGCGCGGCATCAAGCTGTGCACGAGCGTCTCTGCCACGCCGATGCGCAAGACGCCACGGACGGCATCCGCACGCGAGATCACGGATTGCGCCTCTGTCATGAGGCTCAGCATCCGTTCCGCATAGTCGAGCAGCACAGTGCCTTCACGCGTCAAGGTCGTCCGCCGCGGCGGCGGCTCGAAGAGGGCAACGCCGAAATGATGCTCGAGCTGGACAATACGCGCAGATATGGAGGGTTGCGTTGTGTTGAGACGATCTGCAGCAGCGCGGAAACCGCCGAGGCGCGCGACCCAGACGAATGTCTCCAGGCACTTCATGTCATGCATCTCGTGTCCCCTCGACGAAGAACGCACTCGGAGGCGTCCGTCGGCGTGCAACGCCCATCCAGCGCAAGTCCGGGCGCACCGAGATTAATTCCGTCAGCCAAGCTACACGTGCCTGAATTCGCGGCGTAGCGAATATCTTTCCAGCAGGGCACGCCCCGATTGGCGCTCTCGGTCCGCAATCACGACCAGAGAGGATCGGTCCGCACGATGGGCATCGCGGCCTCTTTCTTCCAGGCGGCCGCATAGTGCCACTTGGGCAGGGAAACGCTGACAGCTGACCGCCCTACTCCAACTCAATTCCCGGCATAGCAGTGAGGGGCAGGCCAAAGTTCATCGCAGGACAATGACTGCTGGCGAGCAGCCCGATGGTGGCCGGCCTCCAGACGCGACCGGCCTTCCTTGGCATCTACGCGCGAGGTCGACGGCTCACCCGACCACCCGCATCTGCGCCATCGACCCGGCAAAGCCGTGCGCGGTCGTCGTGTGATCGGCAATCCGAACATTCGATACTGTCTGCCAAGCCGCCATCACGAGCGGAAAATGCGGCACGTCGTGCATGGCCTGGCGCTGGACATTGTGCCAGAGCTTCACCCGTGTGGCGTGATCGTTCTCGATCGCGGCTTGTTCGAGCCAGGCATCAACCTGCGGATTCGCTCCCCGGTCTAACCTCAAGCGCGATTTGAGATAGCCTCGACGCTCGGTCAAAGTGGTTTGAGTAGGTGCCGTACGATGGGCGGCTCGGCGCCGATATGGAACGCTCGCACAACCTCTTGATCGATCTGGTCGGTGCGCGTTGCTCGAGCGTGCTGGCGTTGATGCTCAAGCCAGCTTTCGACGATGAACGCTTCGACGACCCGGCCCGACTCGGCGATGTCCTCCCAGACGTCCCAGCGAATTGCGCCGTCACGCTGTCGTGCGGAACGGAGGTTGCGAAGAGCTGTCACGAATTCAGCTTGGCGTGTCGGTTCGACCTGATATTCGATCTCGATCAGAACCGGACCACGGTCGTCTGCGGGCTGGAGCGAAACGACGGGCTCGGCCCAATGGTTCGAAGGTGCCAGATCAGTGGTCGCATCCTCCGGCAGACGCCAGCGGAAAGCCAGAATCAGCGCCACCACTTGTCCACCAGCTGCGACGACGAGAGCTGTGGCAACGCCACTGTTGGCGGCAAGTGAACCCCACAAGATACTGCCGCCCGTCATCGCGCCTTGAAAGACGAGCAGATAGACCGCAAGCGCGCGCGCTTTTACCCATCCTGGCGCGGCCATTTGTGCTGCAACGTTCAGGGATGTCAGCATGCCGATCCAGGCAAGGCCTGCGCCGAACATAACCGCTCCGGCGATCCATGCGTTGGAAGCGAGGGCAAGCACCACGGTCGCCAGCGCTAAAAGCAGCGTCGCCCCGACTGATATCGCGTTGGCAGAAATCTTCGTCCGCAGCTGCTTCAGTACGATCGCGCCGAGGACTGCTCCCGCACCCATGCAGCCGAGAAGAGCACCATAGCCGGCTGCGTCGAGGCCGAGTCCGCGCCGCGCAACGAGCGGCAGCATCGCCCAAAGGGCACTTCCGAAAATGAAGAACCCAACGGATCGGATCAAAACAAGACGCATCGCCGGAGAATGGCGCGCATAGCGGTAGCCCGCCTTCAGCGCACCGAAGAAGTGCTCGGGCGGTAGAGTATGGACTGCTTCCGGGCGCTTCCAGGTGAACAGAACAAACAGCACGGCCACGACCGAAAGCGCGTTCAACGCAAAAACGGCGGGTGTTCCGGCAAGAGCGACGATGACGCCGCCGAGCGCCGGCCCGATCGCGCGCGAGATGTTGACGCCGAGGCTGTTCAGCGCAATCGCATCCGGCAGGGCCTGCTTGTCCACCAGCTCAGGTACGATCGCCTGGAACACCGGTGCGCTGAGCGACGCGGCGATACCGAGCACGAAGGTCGCTGCCAACAGAGCCTCGGGAGTGGTGAGATCCTGCAGGGTCAGGATTGCCAGAACCGCTGCGGCGACGAGACCGAGTAACTGAGCCGTGAGCAGCATCTTCCGCCGGTCAACGATATCGGCCAGCGCGCCAGCTGGCAGGGCGAGCAAAAACATAGGAAGGGTTGTCGCGGTTTGCACAAGCGCGACCATCAGCGGGTTCGGAGACAGCGAAGTCATCAGCCAGCCCGCGCCGACATCATGCATCCAAGTGCCGACATTGGAGATGATCGTTGCGATCCAAAGTGCCCGAAAGACCGGGAAGCTCAGCGGTCCGGCTGCAGTTTCACGGCTAGGCATGGTCTGTTGCAGCGCTGTCATGGCGGCTCCTTCTCCATCCCAAATGGATGGGCGTTTGTTGATCTTGCTTCAGAGCGCGATTCTTGGGAGCGACGCCCACAAAGCCTGTCGCTGTTCATGCGGCGATTATTCTTGGACCGCCCAACCGCCGGGTCCGAGAGCGCGTGATCGGCGAATGTTGGATGGACGTATCAGCCGATCTGTCCGTGCGTCGTGTTCGTCACTGGTCGACGCCCGTTGACAGCGGCGCGCTATGTATGGCCGAGAGCACCTGCACGCTGAGGCCAGGCACGAGAACACCGTCCGGGTTTGGAAACTCCGCCCAGGTCGTCAGCGTGCCGGTTTTCCGGTCTACTTCTGCGGTTTCAAACATCGGCCGTCCGCGATGTGCGTACGTTTCTCCGGACGGCAGGACGAGAGAAAGAGCGACGCTTCCGAACATATCGCGTGCCGACGTCGTGCCTGACTGTTTGAGTGATCGCTGGCGATCCTCATAGGAAACGCTGTAGCCGATCAGGATCGGATCGGTCTGCACGATCTCGCCGAGGATCGTTCCAGCCTCTGCTTCGACGAAGGTACCCGGAGCCACACGAGGGCTCACTGTTCCGGCGATCGACGCAACAATGCGGGTGCGCTTGAGCGCGAGTTCCGCGCTCCGTAAAGCGCTTTCCTGCCGAGCCACGGCTGCCTTCGCAATAGTGACGTCGATCGTTGCTTGCGTGGCGCGTGCTTCCGCACCACTCCCGCGCTCCACGAGACGACTTTGCCGCTCGGCGACATCCTCCGCCAAGTTGAGACGCGCGATCGATTCGTCGAGTGCCGCTTGGGCCGCCGATACGGCGATTTGAAATTCCGCAGCATCGATCTCAAACAGCGGAGCACCGACATCGACTTTCTGACCTGCGACGACCAACACCCGGCTTACGACGCCCGTCACTTGATTGGCGACGGCCACCCTCGCCCGCGGCTCGACGACACCCTGTAGCGTGAGGCTCAGCGGCTCGGCAGCCGTTGCCGCGCTCACCGAAAGCGCCATCACCGCCAACAGGCACGCAAGGGCACGTCTCCCGTATGATCGAATACGCCGTGGTGAGCGTCGGTGTGTCTGGCTTTCCTGCATGGTCATACCGCAAAGCAAGAGCAGCCGAGCGCGCCCCAGAAGGCGTTCTTGTCGGAGACCGGCAGCGGATTGTTCCAGGCGATCATATGATCGTGTCCGTGAAGGCCGCAGTGCGAGGTACAGCCGTCGGCGCACGCGCGCGCATGTCGCGTTTCGCCGCTAGCGTCAGCGCGCTGCGCCGGGCTCGGAATGGAATTGACCGGGCTCCAATCGGGCGACGCCGGCGGAATGGGCGGCGAAAGATCTGCGAACGTGCCCTCGCCGTAGACAACTTTCCCGCCAACGATCGTCAGGACGGAATTGATCCGCCGGATCTCGTGCGGAGGAACCGCCATGTAATCCGCCGATAGCACCGCGAGGTCAGCATACTTGCCGGGAGAAAGCGTCCCTTTCACATCGGCTTCGCCGGAGAACCAGGCGGATCCCTCGGTCCAGAGACGAAGCGCAGCGTCGCGGTCGAGGATGTTGCTTTCCCCGTACAGAGGAAGTCCTCCGACAGTCTGTCCGGTCGTCAACCAGAACAGCGCAACCCAGGGATCGTAGGATGACACGCGCGTCGCGTCCGTGCCCGCCCCGACTGGCACACCTGCAGCCAGCATTTTGTTGATCGGAGGCGTCGCGCGCGCTGCTTCCGCACCGTACCGCTCGACGAAATACTCGCCCTGAAACGCCATGCGGTGCTGGATGGCGATGCCGCCGCCGAGCGCTTTGATGCGTTCGATGTTGCGGTCGCTGACGGTCTCTGCATGGTCGATGATGAGGCGGGATTCGAACGGCTGCTTTCCGTTCACACGCTCGAATACAGTGAGGAAGCGATCGATGGATTCGTCGTAGGTGGCGTGAATCCGGAATGGCCACTTGTTCGTCGCGAGCAATTCGACAATCGGTTCGAGCTCGCTTTCCATCGTCGGCGCGAGGTCGGGACGCGGCTCGAGAAAATTCTCGAAGTCGGCGGCTGACCAAGTGAGATTCTCGCCAGCGCCATTCATGCGTAAGAGGCTGCTGCCGGCGCCTGGTTTCACCATGGAAATCCAGCGCTCGTAGTCGCTAAGCTCTTCGCCTGCCTTTTGCGCAAACAGGTTGTAGGCGATCCGCACCGTCAGCTCGCCGGCATCGTGCAGGCGCTGAATGACGCTGTAGTCTTCGAGATAGTTCTGGGCGCCGCCGCCCGCGTCGATCACCGATGTGATCCCGAGTCGGTTCATCTCGCGCATATAGTGACGCGTCGAGTTGATCTGATCTTCGATTGGAAGCCTGGGCCCGCGCGCCAGCGTCGAGTAAAGAATGAGCGCCGACGGCTTTGCGAGCAGCAGTCCTGTAGGGTTCCCGTTTGCATCCTTCTCGATAACGCCGCCGGGCGGGTTCGGCGTAGATCTGTCGAATCCCAGAACGTTGATCGCTGCCTTGTTCAGAAGTGCGCGCCCGTACAAGTGAAGAATAAAGACCGGTGTGTCAGGTGCGGCCTTGTTGATCTCATCAAGCGTCGGCATGCGTCGCTCGGAGAACTGGAACTCGGACCAGCCGCCGACAACGCGCACCCACTGCGGTGCAGGCGTACGCAAAGCCTGCTCTCTCAGAAGCCGGAGAGCGTCGGCAACGGAAGGAACTCCTTCCCATCTGAGCTCCATGTTGAAGTTGAGCCCGCCGCGGATCAGGTGCGTATGGCTGTCGTTCAGACCTGGAATGACACGGCGAGCGGCGAGATTGATGACCTTGGTTCCTGGCCGGGCCATGCGCATAATGTCGTCTGTCGTTCCGACCGCTTGCACGAGCCCGTCCTTGATGGCCAGCGCCTGAGCATCGGGCACCGCTGCGTCGAGCGTGGTGATGCGTCCATTGCGCAGGACGAGATCGGGTGCGTCTGTCATCTCTTGTCCCCAAGCAAACGACGATTTCGCCGTGGTCAGCACTCCAGCGGAAGCGAGTCCCTTCACGAAGCTTCGGCGGCGTATCGTCATGGCAACCTCCATGGCGTGCCGGCATTTCACGTGCGAAGATGCCGGCCGAGCGCGATATGTTGGATATGATTACGAGGCCGCGATGGGAGCGAGCACGCGTCCATGCTTGGCGCGCTCGGGCGCCTTGTGAACCATGGTGTAGGCGTAGTCGACACCCATTCCGTAGGCGCCACCGTGCTCTTTCACGATGTCCATGACAGCATCGTAGCTGCTGCGCCGCGCCCAATCACGTTGCCACTCGAGCAGCACCTGAAGCCAGGTCACCGGCACGACTCCAGCCTGGATCATGCGCTGCATGGCGTAGTCGTGCGCATCCTTGGAGGTTCCACCTGAAGCATCGTCGACCATGTAGATCTGGTAGTCGGCACCGTGCATGGCCGAAAGCGCGAACGTCGTGTTGCAGACTTCCGTCCAAAGTCCCGACACGACCACCTTCTTGCGCCCCGCCTTTGCGAGCGCATCGCGGACCTTCTGGTCATCCCAGGAGTTCATCGATGTACGCTCGAGCAGCGGCGCTTCCGGAAAGACGGAGAGCAGCTCCGGGTATGTGTGGCCAGAAAAGGATTCCGTTTCGACGGTGGTGATGATCGTCGGAATGTTGAACGCCTTGGCGGCCTTTGCGAGACCAACGACATTGTTCTTCAGGGTCTGGCGGTCGATCGACTGAACCCCGAACGCCATCTGCGGCTGTTGGTCGATGAAGATGAGCTGGCTGTTTTCGGGCGTCAGAACTTCGAGTTTGCTTGACATGCATACTTTCCTGTCGGTTCAAGGACAAAGCGATGTGTCTCAGTCAGCATCGCTACTCTTCGCGGTTTACTCGGGGCCCGTTCCATGGACACGGCCTTATGGCCGCTAGCCACTTAGGATAAATCCCCGATCTCTCATTCAGAGGCGCTAGGCGCCCTTCGATCTGCCGCTGACATAGCAACAGCGGTAGCTGCCGATAATTGTTTGAAGTCTCAGCAGTGAATTGCAGGTGCTGAATGATCCGAGTTGTGGGACGAATGAACTGTTCGCCGAACGCCATCGGCGGCCGCGGCCGCTGATCGATGAAAGTGAGTTGGCTGTCCTGGGGGCGTGAGGACGTCGAGATAGTCAGACATGCACGCACTCCTCTCTGCTCTGACAACGACTTCATTAGATCGTTTCGCCCGATTGGCAGTCCGACACTGCTACGGACTCGCGATCAGGTTTTCCGATCTCGACGCCACACCGTCGGCGTCGCACCGATAAGCTTCTTGAATGTCCGGCCGAAATGCACGGCATCTGCGAAGCCGGTCGCCTCGGCCACCTGCTCGAGCGTAGCATCGGTGTCAATTAGCAGCGCCTGCGCGCGCCGGATGCGCGCGTCGAGTTGCCAGCGGTAGGGCGCTAAGCCAGTTGACGCCTTGAAGGCGCGGCTGAAGTGCGATTGCGACAGTCCTGCCATCGCTGCCAGATCCGCGAGTTCGACTCGCAGAGGCAGATGTCCGTCCAGATATTCAATGATCTGTCGAAGCTTCCAGGGAGCAAGCCCCGTGACGTCTGCGCCCAGAGCCGGTTGCTCGACAAAGAGTTGTGCCGTAATCGCGGCGGTGAGCCCGTCGCCGTAGAGTTGTGTCGAAGGATCGTGGTCATTCACCGCGCCGGCCAGGAGCTTGACGAGAGGCCAAATGCGATCGTCCGAGAAACGCAGTCGCGGCGTAGCAATCACACTGTTGTCGAACCGAGCGGCCATTCGCTCACCCAAAGCCGCAAGGTCGAAGGCCAGTGAGGCATCCTTCACGTAGCGCGCGTCGGCGCTATAGCCCCACATCTCGATGCCGGCGGGCGCGAAGTCCATATGTCGGGGCGTGTAGCCGACAGGGCACGGCTGATGTTCGCGCAATCGTGGCTCGCAGGGGCTACCCACCTCTTCCAGCAGGGTCACGAGACGTGTTTCGGCTTCGTACGGAAACTGATGAGCGACGCGTCCGGAGCCACGCCATTCCGAAAGGTCGACGGACACGCCGTTCCAAACGCGCCGCGAGACCGACAGGCTCAAGATGTTCTCAGGCAATGATGCGGCGTCAACTACGTTGGGAAGCATCAGCATTGTCCGCTCGTACCGATGGCCGTAGCGGTATCGCAAACACCGCCTCCGGCTGCCCTTGCAGAGACCCGTCGAGGGCAGCGAATATCGTCGACAGCTTCTCTGTAGCGATCCCGCCACCGAGCCCGCGGCTGTTCCCTCCGTCGCTGCTCCGCAGTTCGGAGGAGGTCGAGTACGTGCCCAGCGAGCCGAATGGCCGTCGCATCCGCTTCGCCCGCCGCATGCAATTTCTCGAGCGCATAGGCGCGCGTCGTCTCGAGCAGGCCGTAGCTCGCCATCGGGCCACTTACATCGACGCAGAGTAGTGATTTCGCCGCGAGACTGCCGACGGCTTCGACAACGTCCGATCGGCCGATGCCCTCGCTCAGACCGACTGCGATAGCCTCTTCCAGAGTAAAGCGTCTCCGGAATATCGAAAGCCTCTCCAGGACCACTCGGTCGCGCAGCTCGAGCGTCTCATAACTCCAGTCGAGCACGGCCCTCAGCGTCCGATGGCGGTCGGTCGTCCGATGGCCTTGTGACAGCATCGCCAGCCGATCTTCCGGAAGAAAGAGCAGCCCGCTCAATCCATAGGCGGCAACGCCCGCGGAAGCCAGTTCCAGCGCAAGCGGCAAGCCATCGAGCTTGCGGCAAATCTCGGCAACTATCGAAGCATTCTCGTCAGTCAGCGTAAAGGACGAGACTTCGGCGCCGATGCGTTCGACAAAGAGCTGTACGGCAGGGAAGGTCATGGCATCGCTTGAGGTAAGCTCCAGTCCTGCCCGTGGAGCTCTGAGCGGCGCGACATGATACAGCACTTCGTCCCGCGCCCGCAGAGGCTCACGACTGGTCGCGAGAATGCGTATGTCGGGCGCACCACTCCGCAGGATTTCCGAAAGTCGGGCAGTGGCGCCGATCACGCGCTCGCAGTTATCGAGCACGATCAGCATCTGCTTATGGCGGATCTGGCCAACGAGATCCTCGATCCCAGCCTCCTTCGGCACCGCTAGTCGGAGCGTTGAGGCAAGTGCGCTTATGGCGTGATGCGGATCGGCCGCAGCCGTGAGATCGACAAAGTGTGCGCCATCCGGGAAGGAATCGGCAAGCTGGCGAGCGATAGCGGTCGCGAGACTCGTCTTACCAATGCCGCCTGGCCCGACAATGGTCAGCAGGCGCCGGCGTGACAAGATTTCTATGATCTCGGAAATCTCGACGTGCCGACCAATCAGACGCGTCGGCAGAGCGAGAGGTTTGCTTCTCGATCCGTCGTCCACAGGCGGTGGTGCATACTCTTCCTCGACGGGCTCTACAAAACGATAGCCTCGCCCAGGTTCATTGATGATATAGCGCACGCCAGACTGCGCATCACCAAGAGCTTTGCGCAAGGCGGCAACGTGAACCCGGACGGTACCTTCCACGACGAGCGCATCTGGCCAGACTTGGTTCATGATCTCGCGGCTGCTGACCACTTCGCCAGTTCGTTTGACCAACAATGTCAGGATGCCGATCGCGCGACTGCCGATCCGAACCCGCTTCTCGCCATTGAAAAGCTGCAGTCTGTCGGGCAAAAGCCGAAACGAGCCGAAGCGATAGGTTGAGGAATTAATCGGCCGACGATTGCCGGACATAGAAGATCCCCTTACGCTGCAGATGATGAGGCTGGATCTCCCCATCCACTCTAGACAGTTTGCGCGCGCTTCTTCTGGAACGCGCGCCATGTCATGGCCCGGGTGGCGGGATCGTCGATCACGCCTTGCTTCAGGCGGTGGATCGCCTGGTTGTGGGGCGAAGTCTTGACGAGCTCCGGATTGGAGTAGGCCTCGTCAGAGATGCGGCCAAGCACAGCGATCCATTGGTCCAACGCCTCCTTGCCGTACATTTCGCCGGCTTCGGGTGTGAAGGGTTCGGGGAGGAGCCAGGGTTCGTGGCTTGCCCACAACGGATCAATCCCAAAGTCTGTCATCCGGTTCTGAACGTCATGGATGTCGACGCCTGTCTCCTCCTTCATCGTCTGGAACGAGTAACGCGTCATCTCCATTCTGGGGGTCGTCTGCTCAGGATGAGAGCGGGTCACGCCCCTGATCGCGAGCAACCCCTTCTCCATGTAGTTGTTGGATATAACCGAAATGTCGGAGGCTTGGGAAATACCGTCGGCGCCCATGGAGCGGGTCCATGCGTAGGCCTTCAGGACCACCTGAACGTTGCCCAGGAATTCCCGGATCTTGCCGACGCTCTGCGGTCGGTCAGCGTCGAGGCGATAGCGGTCTCCATCACGCACAACTAGAGGGGATGGAAGGAAGGGAGCGAGTTCAGCCGAGCACCCATAGGCGCCGGTCGCCGGTCCGCCGACACCGGTCTTCGGCGCGCCGAAGGTTTTGTGCAGCATGAACATGCAAGCGTCAAATCCGAGCTCGCGAGCACGGAGTTTCGACATGGTGCCGTTGAAGTTCGCGGCGTCATAGAAGGCCAGACCGCCCGCTTCGTGAACGATGCGCACCCATTCCTTCATGTCAGGATTGTAGACGCCCATGTCATCGGGGTTGTTGACCATGATCGCTGCGGTGCGGTTGGACACCACCGCCTTCAGTGCGTCGAGCGACGGGTAGCCGTTCTCGTCGAGCATCAGGGTAATGACTTTGAAACCCGCCGCTGCGGCGGTGGCCGGATTGCAGGGGTGGGTCTGGATCGTCACGATGACTTCGTCGCGCTGTTCCAGCTCGCCCTTTGAGGCGTGATAGGCGCGTGTCACCGCGCAACTCAAATAGGCCGCCTCGGACCCGCCCCCCGCCTGGAACACGAACTGGTCCATCCCCGACAGTTCGCGCAGGATCACGTCCATGTTGTGCACGATTTCCAGCGCGCCCTGCATGGTGTCCTCATGCTGGAGCGGGTGAAGTTCCGTGAGTTCCGGACGCCATGCCATCGCCTCGTTGATCTGCGGATTGTATTTCATGGTGCAGGTGCCGAACAGGCTGATCCCCATCATGCCAAGCGTCTGCTGCGACAGCCGCAGATAATGGTAGAGGACTTCGGGCTCCGACATTTCTGGCAGCGCGGGCTTGTCCTGCCGACGCAGCGCGGGTGGGATCAACTCGCCTGCGTCGCCGACGCTGTCCAGGATCGCGGCTTCGGCCTGCGGAAACAGGACGCCGCGGCGGCCGGGATAACCCAACTCCATGATGACCGGCTCGTTCCAGACCGGCGCGTGATATTCCTTGAGTTCGATATTCATTTCAAATTACCTCCTTGAGGGCGCCGGCGAGGCGCTCGATGTCGGACAGGGAATGGATCTCGGTCACGCAATAGAGCGCGCTCTGACCCAGCTCGGGGAAATCGCCGGACAGATCCTTGCCGCCGAAGATGCCCTTGGCACGCAGCGCGTCGTTGATGTCGGCGACACTCTTG
Source organism: Pseudomonadota bacterium (assembly GCA_023410905.1). Lineage (GTDB taxonomy): Bacteria > Pseudomonadota > Alphaproteobacteria > Rhizobiales > Hyphomicrobiaceae. The sequence continues at coordinate 25,292 of JAEYPL010000202.1, read as the reverse complement.
CCGGTGTCGTCGAAGTTGACGACGAACTCCTTGAAGAAGCCGGACGGAAACGTGACGCGCACGCCCTTGATCCTGGATAGAAACTGCGCGGCATGATGGGCGCGCTGGAGGATCAGCTTGCCGACCTCAGCAAAGCCTTGTGGCCCCATCATCGCCATATAGGCGGTGGCGGCGACCGACCACAGGTAGACGGAGTGACCAATCCAGTCCTTGCCTTTTTCGCGCAGGTCGTAGGAAGACTGGTGGAGCATGGCGCGCCCGAACCCAAACTCGCCTGGCTTGACGGTCTCGGCGATGCTGATGCACAGCGTCGGATACTCCCCTGCGTACCGAGGTTCGTCGCGCGTGGCGATGAAGCCGCCGACCCCGCCGCCGGCATGGAGGTGGACGCCCAGGGGCTGAATGGTGCCGACGACAATGTCGGCGCCGTAGGCGGACGGCGCGGACAGCACGCCCAGAGAGATCGGGTCGACGCCCACAATGGTCTCGGCGCCGGCCGCGCGGGCGATGGCGGCGATCTGCGCAGCCTGATGGTCGATCACGCCGAGGTACGACGGCATTTCGAAGTAGACTGCGGCCGTCCGATCGCTGACCGTGCTCCGGAGTTGGTCGAGATCGATCAGTCCGGTGGCGGGGTCATAGTCGACGAGGCGGATGTCGATGTGATGTGCCATCTCCGGCGGTTCGCAATAGTTGCGGATGATCGAGAGGCGTTCGGGGTCGATCGCGCGCACGACCGTCACTTCTGTGCGGCCGGTGAGCCGGGCCGCCATCCGCACGGCATGGCCGGCGGCGGTACCCCAGCTACGCACGGGCATGCCGACTAGGTCGAGGTTCAGCAATTCACCAAGCTGGCTGCAGAACTCGAACCAGGCCTGGTAGAGGCCATGGTCGGAACTAGGCTCGCCATAGATGGAGGTAAGCCATTCGTTGCGGCGGACGATCTCGTCGACGGCGGCGGGCACATGGTGCTGCCAGATACCCGCGCCGAGGAAACTCAGATTGTCCTCGGTGCTGCTGTTCTTGGCCAGGATCTCGGTAAGATGGCGGCGCAGCTCGCGCTCGCTCAGCGCCGGCGGTAGGTCAAGCGGACGAGTAAGGCGATGATCCTGCGGGATCTGCACGAACAGTTCCTCGACTGTGGCGACCCCGATCGAGTCCAGCATCGTCTGCTGAATTTCCGGCACCGAATTGGCCATGTAGGGATGTGCTGACACGTCTCTCACAAGAACTACTCCTGGGTTTGATTAGGCCCGCACCTTGACCAACGTAGTGCGGCGAGGGCCGGTGATGACGGGGATATGTCCAGTCAGAATCGCATCGATCTCGGTGTTGCCTGTGTCGACCTGCAGCTCGCCTGTGGGCAGATTGATCAGCTTCTCGACAGTCGAGATCACTGTGATCCTTTCGCGTCCCACCCTGCGGATGACCTCAGCGCTGATCTGCTGGTTGCCGCGCCCAAACAGGCTGCCCTGTCCACCGAGCACGCTGACGATGATCTCGGCTTCACGCCCGTCGATGATTTGCAGAAGTGCCTGCTCATTGAGATCCAGACCGATGGCCCGACGGTCCAGGACCGCGTCGACACCCAACAGCGTGGACGGGATACCAAGGGCGTCTGCCAGACGCCGGGTGGTCGTTCCCGGCCCAAGTATGTAGATCCTGCCCTCCCGCATGTCGGCGGCCACTTGCCGCGCCACCGCGTCAAGTGTTTCGTTTTCACCCGGCGCCGAGCCTGCCTTTGCGTTCTGTACAAGGCGGCGTTCGAATGGGCTCCGCGCGTAACCGTAGAGTTGCGCAGAGACCGTGCCGGCACGGACCGCATCCTCGTCCAGGTCCATGACTTCGGCATCGCGCAAGAGCGTGCGCGGGCTGCGGGCCAGGAACAGCGCCGCGAGGTGTCCGGCGTTGGCGGGCGTAGTGCCAAAGACGGCCGAGTGCATCTTCACGCCAGCAGGCACCCCCAACATCGGCACCTGCTGGCCACTCGCTCCGAGTATGTCGCGTGCGGTGCCGTCGCCGCCTGCAAAGAGGATCAAGTCGACGCCCCGGTCCGACATAGATTTGGCGGCCTTGCGCGTATCGACTCTCGTGGACGACCCTTCGTGTGAGATATCCAGCACGGTGGGTTCAATCCCAGCGTCGCGCACTACCTGCTCACCCATTTGCCCGGCGACGGTTATGACGTTCACTTTCGGGAACGATGCGGTCAGCCGGAGGATCGCTTTCGCTGCTCTTTCCCCGGCTACCGGACGCGCGCCGCGGCGCATGGCCTCGTGGACGATCACCTCCCCATCCGTGCCCTTCAGGCCGACGCTCCCGCCCATTCCCGCGACAGGATTGACGATGAACCCCAGTCGGGGGGGCCTTGGAGTTCGAGATGCGCGATGATCGTCGGCGAACGGACTGACATAAGACCATGGATCACGCCAATCCCGAGACTGACGAACAGCGAACCACATAGGATTGATGGGGCTCATGATTAGGCGTCTCGTTAAAAGTCAGCGTAAATGAACTTTAGCGAGCGTTTTTTTTTCCCTGCGGCGCCGAAGGTGCCGCGAAAGTGCCGATCTTGCGGTGATAATACTGGGGCGACTTTCAAGAGCGCTGACAAACGCTATATTGAACCTGAACCCACCTGAACCCACGGAGCGATTGCCACAGCTCGTGCGGGTGGGTCGCTAAAATGCGGACCCGCGTGCTTGTCCTGCAAGCATCGTGGGGGCTGCCAGGGAACTCGATGAGCAAGCGCGCTCAGGTGGCGGTCCTATTGCGGCCGCGCGCGCAGATCGCAGAAACGATAATTCAAATAGGAGACACAGAAGTGACCGTGCCTGCCTATTCGTCTGTCGCACAATGGTACACTGTTGGCGACCGCGCCCACATTATTCGCACCATTAAATCCGCGGGTAGGATTTTGGATTTGCTCGAAACAGTCCGACCCGCCGGAGTTATGTCCCGTCCAGGAGTTCCAGATCTAGTCCTGAGTCAGGATATGGTTGGCGGACGCCGACTTGTCGGCAACCTGGGGGCCGGACGTTTCGATGTGAGAAGTGAAAGGGGCGACTTGTATTTCTCGCCGCCGAATTTCGCCAATACTGTTGGTGTTGATATCAGCTTACGGCTTCGCAGCATTGCCTTTCCAATGGCGGAGTGGAAGGAGGCGCTCGATGATGCCACCGACGGATCGTTCACCGTGGAAGGCCTGCGACTTGATAAAGGGTCATTCAGCGCGCCGGCCATCCAATCAGCGCTTCGAAAACTGTGGGCGCTATGCGACGATGAGGGCGCTCCGTCCCGTATGCTTGCGCGTGCTGCTGGCTGCGAGATTCTGGCCGAACTGTGCCGGTTAAGCGGTGCGCCGTTTGCGCCGGCAAAAGGTGGACTTGCTCCGTGGGCTCAGCGGCGGTCCGTGGAGATTATCCAAGCAAGGCTTTCGGAGGACATCAGCCTCGACGAGCTGGCGGCCGAGGCGCAGCTCTCGCCGTTTCATTTCGCCCGAATGTTCAGGCAGAGCCTCGGTGTGCCGCCGCGGGTCTACCTCACGCGACTGCGGTTGGAGAAGGCCTGCGAGCTCCTCGAACAGACGGACCTTCCGATCACGCAGATCGCGCTGGAGGTTGGGTACTCGTCGAACCAGGTCCTTGCACGGGTCTTCCTGAAGCACATGCGCATGAGCCCGTCCGATTATCGGCGGGCCGTTCGCGATCCGGTGCGCCAAACTCCGGTTCGAAGGCCAAGCGCGGCGCTTGCTAGGTTGGGGTCATAGCAATGACCTTGCCTGACAGTTCGGCTACCGCCCAGTGGTACCGCGAAGGCCAGAGCGAATATCATCTGCGCGCAATGAAATCTGCGGGCAGAATCCTCGATCTGCTTGAGTGGGGGCGACCTGCCGCTTCGGTGCGGAGTGCTTCGCTGGCACGATGCATCTCCGCGGCGATCTTCTCCTGATCACCAATCCGGAATGCGGGCGATCACCTTGATTTCGAAATCGAACCCGGCGAGCCAGTTGACGCCGATCGCCGTCCAGGTCGGATAGGGCGGTTCCGGGAAGATCCGGCCCTTTGCATCCAATACTGTTTCAAACTGGTTTTCGGGGTCGGTATGGAAAGTCGTAACGTCAACGACGTCATCGAACGTGCAGCCGCCCGCAACAAGCGTGGCCTCGAGATTGGAGAAGGCCAGGTGCACCTGCTGGGCGAAGTCCGGCTCCGGCGAGCCATCGGAACGACATCCGACTTGCCCCGAAACGTACAACAAGTCGCCCGATGCAATAGCGGCCGAGTATCGGTGGGCCTCGTAGAGGCGATGACGGTCGGCAGGAAATACTGGATTGCGCCTATTCACATTCTCACCTCTGTTTTTCGCTGTGTGACCGCACTTTTTTCCTGCCGCTATGATGCTTGGTTCCGCGCAGTTCGTCAGTCCGGAGCTGCCATGTCTTCAAACTGCTGACGCGTTGTGTGCGCGCCGACACCGTCGTTGTTCACTAAGCTATCAAGCGCGGACGAAGGACAGCAGGTCGGGGTTCACCACCTCGGGGTGCGTGGCGAACAGGCCGTGCGAAAGACCAGGATAGGTCTTCAGCGTTCCGTCCCGGACCAGCCTGACAGCCTTGTGTGCGGAGTTTTCGATAGGGACGATCTGGTCGTCTTCGCCATGCAGAAAGAGGACTGGAATCGTGATCGCGTCGAGATCATCGCTGAAATCAGTCTCGGAAAAAGCTTTGATGCAATCGTAGTGAGCCTTCGCGCCGCCGGCCATGCCCTGACGCCACCAGTTGTCGATCAGGCCCTGGCTGACTTCGGCGCCCTCGCGGTTAAAGCCATAGAACGGGCCATTCGGAATACCCTTGTAGAATTCTGCGCGGTTCCGCGAAAGTTCCTCGCGAAATCCGTCGAATACCTCCATCGGGATACCGCCCGGGTTCTTGTCGGACTTGAGCATCACCGGCGGGACAGCGCCGATCAGCACCGCTTTGGCAACACGGCCAGACTCGGCCCGCGCGGCATAGCGAGCGACCTCGCCCCCGCCGGTCGAATGGCCGATATGAGTTACATCATGAAGATCCAGCGCCTTCACGATTGCCGCGACATCCGCGGCGTAGGTGTCCATTTCGTTGCCTGTATCGGTCTGATCCGATCGGCCATGGCCGCGCCTGTCATGCGCAATCACGCGATAGCCCTGAGCCAGGAAGAACAACATCTGACTGTCCCAGTCGTCAGAACTCAGCGGCCAGCCGTGGTGAAACATCACTGGCTGCGCGTCTTTCGGTCCCCAGTCTTTGTAGAAGAGATCGGTGCCGTCAGATGTGGTCACGATAGCCATGACAAATTTCCTTCAGGTTGGGCTTCCGCAAATTCGCAGTGCTTGGCGCGAGCGGTATCGTCGCTTGAGCTGTGCTAGCCTTTTCCAGATGGGTTCCTTTCCGAACGAAAGCGCACGGTGGTTCCAACTCGATAAGCCTAGCAAGCGCTTGATCAGCGTGCGGTGCGAAAGCTGCTGCGCAGTGCCGATGTTGCGGGCTAAGCGCGATGCGACGGTCGATTGGCAGTGCGCTAAACTACTCTTTGCAGATGTTTGCGAGACCTAACTCGGATTGCACGAGAAGGCGCGTTAGCAAAGGGTCAGCCAGATCCTGGCGCTTCACGTACCTCATACGATGCCGCGGTTTCGAGCCAGCCTCGTGCCGAGGGCGCAAACCGAAAGGGATTCTCGATGAGATTGTCAGCTCTCCTCGCCAGCGCAATGATCGCTCTGCCCGCAAGCGTAGCCACGGCTCAGACTAGCAACTTTAACAGCGAAAAATTCTTCGAGCGCCTGAAGCTGGAGGGCGCGTCGGTGCCGGCCAGCTTCGACGCCAAGAAGTTCTTCGAGAAACTGCAAGCGGAAGGCGCCAGCAGCAAAGCGCCGCTCAGCGCCGAGGAGTTCTTCGAGAAGCTCCGCGCCGAAGGCGCATCGGTGCCAAACTCGTTGGACGGTAAGACGTTCCTCAACAAGATCCGGTCTGAGGGCATGACGCCGCCGGATCTCGTCGTCCCGAGCAAGTAACGCTCGGCCGCGCAGGATGCATCTGCCCTCCGCCCTTCAAGGTGCATCCTGCGCCTTCGCTTTTCACATGTGCGGAGTCCGCCTGTTTTGGGACGGACACTTGAAAGTCATCAAGGAGCCAGTGATGCAACGCGTGCACCCATGGCTGTGTCAGGCCCTCCTGTGTCAGGCCCTGTGTATCCTCGCGCCGGGGCTTACCACTCTCACTTTATCAAATTCCGCATGGGCATCGCCCCCTCCTCGCTCGGAGCCACCGGCGCGTACTCCTCAGATGGTCAGCTTCGCGCCAATCATCGACAAGGTATTGCCCGCCGTGGTCAGCATCCGCGTGACCGGCGAGACGCTCTTGCCGACCGAGCTGAAGCCGGGCGCGCCGATACCGGAGCCACAGAAGCGCGCTTTCCGATCTGGTGGCTCAGGTGTCATCGTCAATGCCGCTATCGGCCTCATCGGCACGAACCATCATGTGGTGAGAGACGCGACGTCGATCACGGTCGGCCTTTATGACGGCCGCGAGGCACCGGCCAGATTGATCGGCGTCGATTCCGGAACCGACATCGCGGTGATCCAGATTGATCTGCCCGATCTTACGTCGATCCCATTCGGCAACTCGTCAGACTTGCGCGTCGGCGATTTCATCATCGCGATCGGCAATCCATTCGGCCTGGAGTGCACAGCTACCGCCGGCATCGTCAGCGGTCTCATGCGTTCTGACATCGGCTACGACATCTATGAAAGCTTCATCCAGGTGGATGCCGCCGTGAATCCGGGGAACTCGGGGGGCGCGCTCGTCAACCTCGATGGTGAACTGATCGGGATCAATACCGCGGTCGGTCGCCAGGGTGGAGGCGCAGTCGGCATCGCCTTCGCAATTCCGATCAACATGGCGAAGCGGATCGGCAGACAGATCTATCTGCATGGACGCATGCGGCGAGGCTCGATCGGCCTCGAAACCCGCAATATTCCGCCCAATGTTGCTGCCGAGCGCAAGCTGCCCAACCGGCGCGGCGCGCTGATCACGGCGGTGGCGCCGGACTCCCCAGCAGCACGCGCCGGCGTAGAGCCCGGGAGTATCATCGTCAGCATCAACGGCGAGTTCGTACGCAACAACAGCGACTACTTGGCCCACTTCGGCAGCTCCACCGTCGGTGAGGAAGTTGTATTTCAGATCCTGAAGGAAGATGGATTGGAGACTTTGAAGCTGACGATCACAGATCAGGTGAGCGATCCAAAGACGACTGCGCTCGCGAAGGACGTACAGGGGCTCGGCGGTCTCGTGGTCGCCGACATCGGGCCACGCTCGCCGCTCTACGGTCAACTCAGAGGCGCAATCATCAGCAGTATCGCGCCAGATAGCCCGGCGCTTGCATCTGGCCTGCGGGCCGACGACGTCATCGTCTCGGTCAATCAGCTCAACATCAGTGAAGCACGGCAGATCGTCGATCTCGCCCAGTCGGATCTACCGATCGAGCGCCTCAAGATCACCCGCCAGGGCATTCCTTACATCGTCGAGTTACAGCGATAGCGGCGCGCGCTCGATGGCGCACATCGCGGAAGGCTCCTCGCATCTCTCGACGCGCGCGAGCGATTGTCGAACAGCAAGTTGGAGAGAAATCATGCCGACACTTTACTACGCCGTAGGCGCCTGCTCGCTCGCGCCCCACATCACTCTCGAATGGATCGGCGCGCCTTATGAGGCGGTCAAGGTACAGTATGGCTCCGAAGAGCTTCTTGCCGTGAACCCAGCGGGCGCTGTGCCAACGCTGCGTGAGGACGATGGCTGGCTTCTGACGCAGGCCGGTGCGATCCTCGAATACCTGGCGCACAAGCATCCTGAAGCCGGGCTTGCCGGCGGTGATAGTCTCCGCGCTAAGGCTGAGGCGCATCGCTGGTCCGCGTTCTTCACCTCGGATGTTCATGCCGCCTTCTGGCCAGTCTTCATGCCATTTCGCTATACGACCGACGAAAGTGAAGCAGCACGGAAAGCCGCGGTCGATGCCGGACATAAGCTCGTTGCCAAGCAGTTCGGCATTCTGAACCGGCACCTCGAAGGGCGAGAGTACATCCTCGAGAGCGGGCGCTCTGTCATCGACGCCTATGCCTTCCCGATGATCCGCTGGGCGATAAAGCTGCTGCCAGGCGGCCTTGGCGCATACCCGAACGTCCAGGCGCTGCATGATCGACTGGCTGCCGATCCGTCGGTGAAGAAGGTGCTTGCGCGCGAGGCTGGCCGCTAACTGTCGGACGCTCGAGACGCATGACGACCGACACGCTCCATTTCACGAAGGAGAATGACATGAAGGTTCTTATAGTTTTGACGTCGCATGACCAGCTCGGCGACACCGGTCGCAAGACCGGCTTTTGGCTCGAGGAGCTCGCCGCTCCCTATTATGTGTTCAAGGACGCCGGCTACGAGATTACGCTCGCCTCGCCAAAGGGCGGCCAGCCGCCGCTCGATCCCAAGAGCAATGAGCCCAACTTCCAGACCGACGACACCCGCCGTTTCGAGGCGGATGTCGAGGCAGGAGAGGCACTGGCAAGCACGGTAAAGCTCGCCGACGTTTCGGCGAACGACTTCGATACGATCTTCTATCCGGGCGGTCATGGTCCGATGTGGGATCTGGCCGAAAGCAGTGACTCGCGCGCCCTAATCGAAAGCTTCCTGGCTGGAAACAAGCCGGTCGCTTTGGTCTGCCATGCTCCAGGCGTGCTGCGGCATGTCGAGACCCCAGAAGGTCGTCCTCTGGTCGAAGGGAAGAAGGTGACCGGCTTCACCAACACCGAGGAGGCCGCCGTAGGTCTGACCGAAGTGGTCCCGTTCCTCGTCGAGGACGAGCTGAAGGCCAAGGGAGGTCTCTACTCGAGCGGCCCGGACTGGAGTCCATATTTCGTGCAGGACGGTCTGCTGATCACCGGACAGAATCCGGCGTCGTCCGCAAGCGCTGCGCAGCGCTTGGTGGAGGCACTCAAGGCTTCGGCATGAGCGCCTACCTCGTCTACATCCGTGAGACAGTGAGCGACGCGCAAGTGCTCGATCGCCATCGGGAGCGGACACTGGCTGCGCGGGAGGCGCACCCTCTCCAACCGCTCGCTTTCTGCGGCCCTCATGAGGTGCTCGAAGGCGAGTCGATCGGCGGGACGGCGATATTGAGCTTCCCGTCCGCACGGCGCCTATATCGAGGCGATCAAGGTGCTTGAAGAGGCCGAAATCACCTATCTTTCAATCGCCGAGGCTGACTGGGACGACGCGCCTGATACTGCGCAGGCTTGGATTCGCAGCTCCGAATATCAGGCAACCGCGCAGCACCGTCTCCGAGGCGCGCGGTATCGAAGCTTTATCGTAACAGGGCTGTAACGCCTTTCCATCAATGGCGGCAGAGCAGACGCTCCGGAGCGGAGCGATGCGCACCCGCCTATGTCTCAACTACTGGAAGGACATCGTCATGACGAAGACCATGAAGGCAGCCGTCCTCACCCGCTTTGGCGGGCCGGAAGCTTTCGAGCTGCGCGAGGTGCCCGTACCGCAGGTCGGTCCGCGCCAAGTACGGGTGCGCGTGCATGCCACGGCCATCAATCCGCTCGATTACCAGATCCGCCGCGGCGACTACAAGGACTACGTGCCATTGCCCGCAATTATCGGCCATGACATCTCGGGCGTTGTCGAAGAGTTGGGCTCAGACGTGCACGAGTTCGCAGTCGGGGATGAGGTCTATTACACACCGAAGATCTTCGGCGACGCCGGTTCCTACGCTGAACAGCACGTCGCCGATGTTGAACTCGTCGGCCGCAAGCCTCGAAATCTTACGCACCTTGAGGCGGCCAGCTTGACGCTCGTTGGCGGCACGGTTTGGGAAGCGTTCGTCCAGCGCGCGCAGCTGAAGGTCGGAGAGACAATTCTCATCCACGGAGGTGCGGGCGGCGTTGGCACAATTGCGGTCCAGGTGGCGAAGGCGATCGGCGCGCGAGTGTTCACGACCGCACTCGCCCGCGACCACGACTTTGTGCACTCGCTCGGTGCCGACGAGGCGATCGATTTCACCGCCGAAGACTATGTGGAGGCGGTGGCCCGGCTGACCGGCGGAGAGGGCGTGAATGTCGTCTTCGACACGATCGGCGGTGACACGCTGACACGAAGCCCGCTCACGCTCGCGCCATTTGGGCGTGTGGTCAGCCTCGTCGACATCGCGCAACCGCAGAACCTCATCGAGGCCTGGGGCAAGAACGCGGCCTACCACTTCGTGTTCACCCGTCAGAACCGAGGCAAGCTTGACGCGCTGACACGCCTTGTCGAACGGGGCCAGATCAAGCCTGTGATCGGCGCGGTGCTTCCCCTCGCTCGGACTGGCGATGCGCATGAATTGCTGCAAAGCGGGAGTTCACGTGGACTTCGCGGTAAAGTGGTGATCGATGTCGTGGGCCAGACTGTCGAACTCCCCACGCCACGATAAATTCATCCATAAGGTGAGCTACTTTCCCCTGCCCTAGGGAAGGCAGTTATGACAACCTGTCTTCCCAAAAGCGTCGGTCGCATTGCCATCCAGATCCCGTCATCTATGCCTAGACCCGTGCCATAGATTATGCGGACGGAAAGGGAATAGGGCGAGACAGAGAGTGGCTGCGTGATCGATTTAGCCTTATCCCTGACGTCACTCCGCAGAGCAAGCGGACATCTCGATAGTCGAAATGAACCAAGCGATTGTCGGCTACACGCCCAGGCAAACTGCCTCCGGCAGCGGACATCGATTGGGGCGGCGCCACCGCGTCGGGCACGAACGACCACCTATTCTCATGGGCGGCCACAGCTGAGACTATGGCCGCACGCCGGGCGTCTCCAGCGGCATGCCGGCAGCGCGCCGGTTGAGATAGAGCTCGAGGGCTATGAGTTCTTGGGCGCTGTAGTCGAATGGCTTGGCGCGGACGCCGACCATGCAATTGCGCACACGACGTTGGAGCGAGCCCAGTGCCTGCCACTCAAGGCGATACAGCGGATAGCCTGTCGGATGAGCCTGCGTGATCGGGCTGCCGCCGAGCCGCCCGCTCCAGTTGTCGTCGTGGCAGGAGGCGCAAGAAAGATCGAGCTGCCCCATGCGCCGCTCGAAGAGATCCTTGCCGCGCGCAACGTGCGGCGCCAGGCGTGGATCGTTCGGAGGCGATATCGCGAGCCCCCGAGATTGAGTGCCGACCAACGCGGTCAGTGCCAGCAGCTCGTCGCCTTCGCGGCGTAATGCCGGCGCTCCCTGATGGTTCTGGCGACATGCGTCGATCCTTCCGGCGAGATCGATTGGATTACCGGAACGTTCGTCATAGGCCGGGTAGCGGACGGCCACGCCGCGCATGCTTGCCGTCGCGTCGCCGTGACATGAGGCACAGCTCCTTTCAGACTTGCCTGCAGGCGCACTCCAAAGCCGGCTCCCCTCGAGCACACTGAGCATTCCCGGATTGCTCGTGTCATCGTTTTGCATGGCGCGCGCCGCGTCAGACATGAACGCACTACCGGACTGCCTCTGCTCGGCCGGGATCTCGCCCGCGATGGTCGGCCCAACCAGAATGCAGACGAGCGTCGCAACTCGCACTGCACCGCGCATCAGCTCACCGTTATCTCGGCAGTGGCAACCTGTGTGACGCCGCCATCATCTATCCAAGTGAATGTGATCGTCCCGCTCTGGAGGGCAACCGTATAGAACGAGACGAAGGGATTGGCGGAAACGGCCGGAAACAGCTCGGCTGAGAAGATCTCTTCGCCATCGTACGTGCAGGTCAGCCGGTTGATGATGTCACGAGGAATCATCTCGCCGTTCATGCCCTGCCGGTAGCCCGTCTCCATGCGATGGGCGATCATTGCGCGAAGCTCTATGACCTCGCCCTTTTTCGCAGTCTTCGGAACGTGGATGAGCGCGCGCGCCGCCATTTCAGGACTCCTCGATGCAGGCTGCGAGCGTGACGATGACGCTTGCGCGGCTCGACCAGAATGTGCCGTCCGTCATTTCGGCAATGGCGACGACCATTTGCGAGGTCGCAAGACGAATGCGTGTTGCTACACGCGCACGACCGGCCCTTGGCCCCAGGTTGAAGACGAAAACATCGGCCTGCGGATTGAGCTCGTTGAAGAGTGCGATGCGCCGCACGTGATCGCTGGCCGTCATCGGGCTTTCGACGTCCACGGTCACGCCGACCGCATTACCGTTCTCGAGAAGCGGCGGAATATCGAGGCTCACGCGTCCATCGCCGATCGGCTTGCCACCAGAGAAGCCCATCAGCGCCTCCTCGAGGCTGCGTCGGGCCACTGCGGCGCGGGGCACGGACAAAATGAGGATGCCAGCAGCGCCCCCGACGATGAAGCCGCGCCGGCTGAGACCGCCCGTCGTCGGCGTCGCGATCATTTCGCGTGGTGGCATGGCATTACTCCTTCAGCGTCGCGAGATAAGCCACGATATCCTCGATCTCTGCCGGCTCAAGAATGGTTTTCCCGCGCCAAGCCTCGGCGATGTCAGGACGGTCCATGACCGCAAGATACGCTGGCATGAGGCTATCCGGATTGAGCGCCTTGATGTTGGCAACGCGCAGGCGGATCTGAGCGGCAGAAAGGCGACCGCCCACACCATCCAGCTTCGGTGCGATGTCACCTTGCATGTGCGCCTCCGAGAACGGGCCCGCGTGGCAGAGCACACACAGCGAGCGATGGCGATCCGCCATAAGCTTGGCCCCATTGGCCGGGCTTCCCGGTCGGGCAACAAGAGGTTCGGGGATCGCGTCGCCGCGCACTTCGAAGGCGATTGGCGGTTGCGCGTGAGCCAGCGCACATCCCAACCCGATTACGAGTGCGACGAGAACGACGATCATCGCACGAACACTTCGCCGGTCATGGTCTGATACCAGCTCTCGGCGTAGGCCGCTTCGGCTGCTCGTGTGGAATTCGGCGCATCGAGCGGGCTCACGCCGCCCGCGCCATCGACCTCCGCGAGCAGGCCGTTCTTCGGCGCGTAAACGCCGGCAATGGAGATCGCGTAATCGGGCGCGACCATGCTGTAGCACGTGTTGATCAGCTTCGGCGTTGGCGGTGCTTCACCGCGAAGCAGCTGCACGATCGCGCTCGCACAAACCTTGGCCTGAGCGTTCGCCGTGAATGCGGACTTCGGCATCGCGCCGCCGATTGCAGCATCGCCGATGACGTGAATATTCGGGATGAGCCGCGACTCGAATGTAACGGGATCGATCGGACACCATCCGGTCTGATCCGCAACGCCGATCATGCCGGCGATCGATCCTGCGCGCTGCGGCGGTATGATATTCGCAACATCCGCGCGGTGACTGCCGAACTCCGTTACCAGAGTCTTCGTCGAGGGATCTATCTCGCGCACGCGGCCGCCCGAGGACAGGGATACCCATTCGAGAACGCCTGGGTAGAGCGTCTTCCAGGCGGACGTGAACAGACGCTGCTTCGAGAACTGATCCTTCGCATCGAGGACAATGAGCTTGGCGCGTGGCTTGCGAGCCTTCAGATAGTGCGCAATCAAGCTTGCGCGCTCGTATGGCCCCGGCGGACAGCGAAATGGATTGGGCGGCACCGACATGACCACCACACCGCCGTCATCCATCGCTTCGAGCTGGCGGCGCAGCAGCATCGTCTGATCGCCGGCCTTCCAGGCGTGCGGGAGAGTGCTCGCCGCGGCTTCCGAATAGCCTGGGATAGCATCCCATCGGAAATCAACGCCGGGCGAGACGACGAGGCGGTCGTAGGCGAGCTCCGCGCCACCGCGCAGACGCACGCGTCGTGCATCCGGATCAACAGCGGCGGCGGCCTCGTGCACGACCGTGACGCCCGCTCGGCGAAGACCGTCATAGCCGAACTGGAGCGTCGAGATCTCGCGCAGCCCGGCTACGATGAGATTGCTGAAAGGGCATGTCGTGTACTGCGTCGAGGGCTCGACAAGCGTCACGCCTATCGAGGCATCTTCGCGCAGAAGCGCGCGCGCGGCACTGGCTCCGCCGATCCCACCACCAATCACGACGACACGTGGCGGCGCTTTCTGTCCGACGGCACGCGACGCCCCGATGAGCGCCGCAGCACTTCCGGCGCCAAGGCTCTGTAGTACGCTTCTACGGCTTGGGTTTTGCATTGGCATTTCCTGCCAGCCATTCCGCTATCGCGCGAGTCTCGTCGTCGGAGAAGCCCTTGGCAATGCGGCCCATGACGGTCGACGGGCGGTCACCCGAGCTGAAAGCGCGCATGTCGGCGATCATCGAAGCGGCCGTACGGCCTTCCAAACTCGGGATGGCGAGATTGCCCGCGGCAAGGGGCGCATGACAGCCCGAACAGGATGTTGCTCCCGCCGGCGCCTCTGAGGACGCCGGCGAGAGGCTCATGATCCCGAGCGCTGCACCGAGCAGTAAAGCGCGGCAACCGATGCTTGGATCTGAACGCAGCATGGGGCCGCTACGCCAGCTTGTGGTTCTTCAGCGGCAAGGTGCGAATGGTCTTGCCCGTAGCCGCATAGATCGCGTTCAGGACCGCGGGCGCTGCAACCGCGATGGTCGGCTCACCGACGCCTCCCCAGAAGCCGCCGGACGGCATGATGATCGTCTCGACTGCCGGCATCTCCGCGAGACGCAGAACCTCATACGTGTCGAAGTTTTCCTGCTCGACGCGACCGTTCTTGATCGTGCACTCGCCATGGAGCGCGGCTGAAAGACCATAGACGAACGATCCCTCGACCTGCCGCTCGATCTGCGCCGGATTGACCATGTGGCCCGGGTCCGTTGCCGCCACGATACGGTGGATCTTCAGTTGGCCCTTCTCGATGGATATCTCCGCGGCGGCGGCCACGTAGCTGCCGAAGCCCATGATCTGTCCGAAGCCACGGAACACGCCCTTGTCAGGTGCCTTGTTCCAACCGATTCTCTCGGCAACAGCATCCAGAACCGCAAGGTGCTTCGGATGCTTTGTCATCAGCTTGCGGCGGAAGGCCAGCGGATCGACGCCGGCTTCGCGCGCCAGCTCGTCCATGAAGCATTCCATGTAGATGGCGTTCTGGTTGAGGTTGACGCCGCGCCAGAAGCCGGGCGGAACGGGCGGATTGCGCATTGCGTGATCGATGCGCAAGTTCGGAATCGTGTAGCCGAGATGTCCCTCCGGACTGCTGGCCGTGAGGCCCTGGAACATGATCGGGTCCATGCCGCCTTGCATGGCTTCCGGTCGCACGGATGCGAGTATGGACTGTCCCGAGATGCGCATATGCAGCGCCGTCAGCTTGCCATCCTTGTCGAGCGCGCCCGTCATCTTGCATTGCGTGATCGGGTGGTAGAACCCGCGCAGCATGTCCTCTTCGCGGCTCCACAGCAGTTTGACGTGCGTGCCGGGGACCTCCTTTGCGAGCAACACGGCTTGGCGGACGTAGTCCTGCATGCCCCGACGGCCAAATCCTCCGCCAAGATGCAGCTTGTAAACTTCGCACTGCTGCACGGGCAGGCCGGAAGCCTCGGCGGCGGCAGCTAGACTGGCCTCGCCGTTCTGCGTTGGCGTCCATACCTCGCAACGCTGCGGCGTATAGAGCGCCGTTGCGTTCATGGGCTCCATGGTCGCGTGGTTCTGGTACGGGAAGGAGTACACCGCACTCACCACCTTGCCGCCGCTCGAGAGCGCCGCTTTCGTGTCGCCCGTGTTCGTCAGGATAAATGCATCATCCGACTCGAGCCCGCCCTTGAGCATCTCAGCGATCGACGCACTATCGACGTTCTTGTTCGGACCTTCGTCCCAGGTGATCGGAAGAGCATCGAGCGCGGTCTTTGCCTGCCACCACGTCGTCGCGAGAACGGCAACGGTAGCCTCATCGACGCGGACCACCTTTCGAACACCCGGCATCGACGATACCGTCGCGGCGTCGAAGCTCGCGATCTTGCCGCCGAAATGCGGGCACGCCTTGATGGCCGCATTCAGCATTCCGGGGAACGAGAGATCCGCACCATAGATCTGCTTGCCGGTCAGCTTGTCGACGGTATCGAGGCGCGCCAGCGGCTGGCCCACGATCGTCCAGCTCTTGGGATCCTTGAGTGCGACCTTCTCCGGCGCCTTTAGCTTCGACGCCGCTTCCGCGACCTTGCCATAGGTGGTCGAGCGCCCGCTCGCAGAATGGGTGATCACGCCCTTCGCAACCGTACACTGCGATGCCGGCACACCCCACTCCCCAGCGGCCGCCGCGATCAGCATTTCGCGCGCCGCCGCGCCGCCTTCGCGCACGTACTCTTGCGATTCGCGAATGCCGCGGCTGCCACCCGTGAGAAAATTGCGCCATACGCGATTGCGGGCAACATTCTGCCCCGGCGTTGGATACTCCCACGTGACTTTGGCCCAATCGCACTCGAGTTCTTCGGCAACGAGCTG
This sequence comes from Pseudomonadota bacterium, assembly GCA_023410905.1. Taxonomy (GTDB): domain Bacteria; phylum Pseudomonadota; class Alphaproteobacteria; order Rhizobiales; family Hyphomicrobiaceae. The sequence goes on along the minus strand of JAEYPL010000202.1, from coordinate 8,863 downwards.
GGCGAGACCCGTGAGCGTGCCCTGCCCCATTTCCGAGCGGGCTATGCGTATGACGACGGTCTCGTCCGGCTTGATCAACACCCAGGCATTGACCTCCGGAACGCTCGAGGCACTGGCGCGCACTTTCTGCGCGGCCGGTACATGGAAACCGAGGGCGAGCCCACCGGCAGCGGCGGCGGATCCGACGAGAAACGAGCGGCGTGAAGCTTTAACGGCAATCATGACATCCTCCCTCAGCCGGCGTTCTTGCTTGCGTCTTTGATGGCGGCAAGCACGCGAGGGTAGGTGCCACATCGGCAGATGTTCGTGATCTCCGCCTTGATGTCGTCTGTGGGGTTGGCGTTCTGCTGCAGCAGGCTGACAGCGGCCATGATCATGCCCGTCTGACAGTAGCCGCACTGTGCAACTTCGTGCGCAAGCCAGGCGCGCTGGACGGGATGCGAGCCATCCGACGAGAGCCCCTCGATCGTCACGATCTTCTGATCGGGCGCGACGGCGCTGACCGGCATCACGCAAGAGCGCGTCGCCACGCCGTCGATGTGGACAGTGCACGCGCCGCACTGCGCGACACCGCATCCATACTTCGCGCCCGTCAAGCCGAGCTGCTCGCGAAGTACCCAAAGCAAGGGTGTATTCTCGTCGACGTCGACGTCACGATCTGTGCCATTGATGTTCAGTTTTGGCATGCTCAGTGTCACCTCGAATTGAGTTGGATGGATACTCGGATCATGGCGAAAGCGTGCGCAGATAGTCGATGATGGCACTGCGCTGTTCCGGATCGCGCAAGGCAACGGTCATCGTCGTTCGTGGAACAACGCCGCGCGGATTGTCGAGATAGGTGTCGAGGGTCTTGTCGTCCCACACGATGCCGGACTTCTGCATGTCCGACGAGTATCGAGCGCCCTCGACAGTGCCGGCCGCTCGGCCGACGACGCCAGAGAGGTGCGGGCCCAGGCGATTCTGCCCAGGCTCGATGCTGTGGCACGAGCCGCAACGCTGCTGGTAGAGGCGCTCGCCATCCGGCAAGCTTTGTGCGTTCGCCGGTGCCGCTAGCATCGACAATATCGAGATCGCGGCCAATCTGCTTCTGAAGCTCATCGTGTAGCGCTACTCCGTTCTGATGGCCGGAGTGTGCACCGTGGAGAGCTCAGAAATTTGCCTCTTCGATCGCGAAGTGTCGCGGGATGTCGCAGAACGGCGTACTGACAGACTTTGATACAACGACCCGTCGGGCCGCTCATTCTGCAGGCGAAGCCGCCGGCGCGTCGGCGGCGCGAGCATCCGCTTCGTGCGGTGCAGACTTTCTCTCATGCGTGACTGACGCCGCTTGTGGAAGGACGATGGTTGCCCGCAAGCCACTTCTAGTGTTGCAGAGCGACACGTCTCCGCCGTGATGGCGAACGATGTCGCGTGCGATTGAAAGGCCGAGGCCGATACCGCCCGTCTCGCGGTTGCGGGAATCCTCAAGGCGGAAGAACGGCGCAAATACCCGACCGATATCCTGCTCGCGAATGCCCGGCCCGTTGTCCTCGACGACGATGCTGACGGCGGCGGGCGAGCTCTCGATGTGCACACGCGCGCGCTCACCGTACCGGACCGCATTCTCGATCAGGTTGCGCAGCGCGCGCTTCAGTGAGTCCGCGCGGCAGCGATAGCTATGGTGCGCCCCGCCCTCGAAGGAGACTTTGAGCCCGATCTCGGAGAGGTCGTCGCAGAGGCTCTCCACAAGGGCTGTCAGATTGACGTTGCGCGTCGGCTCCGCGACGGCTTGATCGCGCGAGAATGCCAGGGTGGCCTCGGTCATCTGCCGCAGCTCATCGAGTGTGGCCAGCATTTTCTCGCGCGTTTCGTCGTCGGAGACGAACTCGGCGCGGAGACGCAGGGACGTCAAGGGGGTGCGCAGATCGTGGCCGATGGCCGCCAGCATTCGCGTGCGGTCCTCGACGAAGCGCTGCAGCCTCGCCTGCATGCGATTGAACGCCTCCGCTGTATCGCGGATATCGTCAGGACCATTCTCCGCAAGCGGAGGCACATTCTCGCCCCGCCCGAGAGCTTCCGCTGCAACCGCCAGATCGCGCATCGGTCGTGTCATGACTTGCGCGATCCACGCCGCGCAGAGCGAGATGATGACGGCCGTCAGGGCGAGCGAGATCATCGACCGCGACGTCCATAGGCCGTTCGTCAGTTTCTTGCTGAAGACCGTATTGAGCCACGTCCCGTCGGGCAGCTGGACGGTAACGCCCATGCTCATGGTGTTGGGCTGGTCGAGATAGAGAAACTTGGCGGAGCGCGCGAGCGGCCATGCATGCGGCGGCAGATCGAACCAGGGCTGGACCGATGTCTTCTCGTGCGGGGGCGCATCCAGTGTCGCGGCGCTGACAGCGTCGTCGCCTCCATCCTGCGACTTGGAGCTTGCTACTTTCTGGATTGTCGGGAGCGGTTGAGCCAGCCGCGCCTTCGCGAGTTGCCGCCACGCTGCCGTGTCCGCGATCAGCTCCCGTGAAATCCAGGAGCGAGAGTAGGGGGTGTCGCTGGCAGAGAGAATGTCGCGATGTACCGCGGAAGGGGTGGATTCGAGCACCTTCGCGACGGACGCACAGCGGCTCAGAAATTCCGCCTTGGCAGACCGCATGAGCGCTTCGTCGCGTTCCGTGCTGAACAGCAGCAGGCTGACACCCTGGGAAAGCGCGAGCGCAAGCAGCATCACGGCAACGAAGCGAGCGGCGAGACTTCTGTTCCAGAGCGCCATCATTGCGAGGTGATCTCGGCAGCGAAGCTGTATCCCCCTCCCCAGTGCGTGATGATCAGCGTCGGCGACTTCGGGTCGGCCTCGATCTTCTTGCGCAGGCGGCTGACCTGGTTATCGATACTGCGGTCGAACGGCTCGGCCGCCTTGCCGATCGTCAAATCCAGGAGCTGATCCCTGCTCAGCACCAGTCCGGCGTGGTCGAGAAATACGCTCAGCAGTCGAAACTCCACTGTGCTCAGCGGCACGACCAGGCCATCCTGATCAGTCAGCTCGCGGCGCCCCCCATTCAGCAGCCACCGATCGAAGCGGATTTCCTTGGCTTTTATCAGGCCGCGCTGAGGCGGAAGGCTCTGCACCCGACGAAGAACCGCCTTGATGCGGGCGAGAAGCTCGCGCGGATTGAATGGCTTGGAAAGATAGTCATCGGCACCGAGCTCGAGTCCCACGATGCGATCGGTTTCCTCCGCCATCGCCGTCAACATGATGATCGGTACGTTGGTGCTTTCGCGAATATAGCGGCAGAGCGAGAGCCCATCCTCGCCCGGCATCATGATGTCGAGCACCACGAGATCGATACCGTGCCGATCGACGAGGCGGCGGCACGCCGCAGCATTCTCAGCCAGGCTCGTCCGATACCCGTGCCGTACCAGGTATTTGCCGACGAGGTCGCGGATATCCCGATGGTCGTCGACAATGGCGATGTGGGGCGCAGTATCCATATCTTCCTCTTGTAAGATATGTCCTATCTATGCCTGCTCAGGTCCGGTGAACTAAATTGTATCAAAGCATGTCGCCTGGGCCCCCTGCGACATGCCGACAACAATTGGCAGCTAGACGGGACGCCTCGGACGCGAATTTCGTTTAGGAAGTCAACCGGTCAGCCTCAATCCCGATCCTGGAGTACCAGAATGAAGGTCCTCACGAAAATCTTCCTCGCCTGCGCCGTCTCCGTTCTCGCCCTTAACGGCGCCGTCAGCCAGGAAAAGCCATCCGCAACTGCCTACGAGCCAAAATCGGGCCAAGCCGGCAAGGATGTTGTGTGGGTTCCGACACCGCAGGGGCTGGTCGACCGCATGATGGAGATGGCCGGCGTTACCAAGGAGGACTACCTCGTCGACCTCGGCTCGGGTGATGGTCGCACTGTGATCACGGCGGCAAAGCGCGGCGTTCGTGCACTCGGCATCGAGTACAATGCCGACATGGTGGCCCTCTCGCAGCGAAATGCCAAGGAAGCAGGTGTCACGGATCTCGCCACGTTCGTGCAAGGCGACATCTTCGAGTCGGATTTCTCGAAGGCCACGGTGGTGACGCTCTTTCTGCTGCCGACGCTCAACGTGCGGCTGCGTCCGACGCTGCTGGACATGAAGCCTGGTACCCGCGTCGTATCCAACTCGTTCGACATGGGCGATTGGGAACCCGATGAGCGCGCCGAGGCCGGGGGCGATTGCACGAGCTACTGTCGCGCGATGAAGTGGATCATCCCCGCCAAGGTCGGCGGCAACTGGAAGCTCGGCAACGGTGAGCTTCGGCTGACGCAGACGTACCAGATGCTGGCCGGTACTCTGACGCTGGACGGCAAGGCCGAGCCGATCAGCGAGGCCAAGATGAGTGGCGAGAGCATTACCTTCACCGCAGCCGGAAAGCGCTACAGCGGGCGCGTCACGGACGGCGCCATGACGGGCACCATCGAAGGTGGCGGCACCTGGAGCGCCGCGCGGGCCAGCAATTAGGGGCGGACCATACTCTGTGAAGGCGCCACAGATCGACAGGATCGAGATCCGATGGCGGCCGACGCATCTGACCCGTCGCTGCCTTGAGCAGTTGCAATATGCAAGGCACTCCGTCGAACGCAGGGCAGAGCTAAGCGGACATCACGCGGCGTGGCGCGATCATGCTCCGTGAGACAATTTGCGGGTCCGCTCGTTAAGCGTAAGCGGCCCTCGAAGCTTTTCGAGGGCCGTTATGACCCCGTACGGAAGCCAGATCCCAAAGATGCGTCTCCTCCGAAGCCCTCAAAATGATTGAGCAGCCTTCGGCGAGCGCCACTGCGCGCCCGACTGGCTGATAGGGAAGCTCTACGGAGAGAGCGCCGCGAGCGTGCAACGCTTGGACACGAGATCGGCGAAGAGGAAAACGGTACCGCTATCGAAGCTCTACACACGACACCTTCCCGTCCTACTAACGGACATCGCCCTACGGCATATCTGGCAGCGAACTCGCCGCCAAGGCGCTCGAACTGTCCACGCATTTGAAGGTCTTGTTCGCCACAGGATACGATCGCCTCACCGACACCACGTGCCCGCTGCTCGCAACCAAGTGACAGGCCCGGCGTTACACTTCCGATAGTGGGAGTAAAGCTTATGGACGTCCCTCGTGGCACGGGAAGCGGAGAGCATCCCGGGATATTGCTGCGAAACAACGTCCTCCCAGCCTTGCACCTCTCTGTCAGCCAAGCCGCGCGTGACCTCCTCGTCACGCGGCAGACGTTGCATCGCATCCTAGCGGGGCAAGCAGCAATTTCCCCGGACATGGCGGTAAGGCTAGAGAAATTCTGTGGAATTTCCTCGCGCTTCTGGCTCGACTGCCAGCAGTCGCATGAACTTGAGCGGGTGAGCGAGGCGAACAAGGACGTGTTGCCGCGCATTCCATCCAGGAGATTACCGGAGAGCGTATTGAAGAGTATGGGAATAGCAGATGTTCGATGATCGGAAGAAGGTCTCGACGGGTACCGCCGGTCTCGACGACATCTTAGGCGGCGGATTAATGGCCGGTCACGTCTTCTTACTCGAGGGTACGCCAGGGACCGGCAAGACAACTATCGCTCTCAAATTTCTGCTCGAAGGCGCTCTGGCCGGCGACAAATGTCTTTACATCACGTTGTCGGAGACCGACGAAGAACTGCGCGCCGGTGCAGCCTCCCACGGCTGGACGATTGGCGAAAAAATCACAGTTTTCGAGCTGGTCCCTCCAGAAACTGTGTTGGACACGAGCCAGCAACAGAGCTTGCTCTATTCCTCCGACCTCGAGCTGGGAGAGACGACGAAATCGATCGTCGAAATGTTCGAGCGCGTCAAACCCAATCGCGTTGTTTTGGACAGCCTGTCGGAAATTCGATTGCTGGCGCAAAACTCCCTGAGGTATCGACGGCAGATATTGGCTCTGAAGCACTACTTCGCCCGGCACTCGGCGACAGTGTTGTTTTTGGACGACCGCACGTCGGACATAACAGATAAGACCGCCCACAGCATCGTTCATGGTGTCATCCAGCTCGAGGAGCTTGCTCCCAATTATGGTGCCGAGCGGCGACGAGCGCGCATCATCAAGTATCGAGGAACGCCATTCCGTGGCGGCTATCATGATTTCACCATCCAGACCGGAGGTGTTGCTGTCTTTCCGAGATTGAGAGCCTCGGAACATCGCACGGCGTTTACCCGGACACGCCGGACCAGTGGTATTGCCGAACTCGACGCGCTCCTTGGCGGCGGCATCGAACAAGGTTCCAGCACCCTTGTTCTCGGTCCTGCCGGTACAGGCAAATCGCTCTTCGCTCTGCAGTTCGTATGGGCAGCTCTCCACCGCGGAGAGAAGGCGGCGATGTTCGTTTTCGATGAAGAGCTGGGGTTGCTGTTCGAGCGGGTACGAGCTCTCGGTTACGATTTGAAGTCGATGCTCGACAAGGGTGTGCTGCACATCGAGCAGGTCGACGCGGCAGAGCTCTCACCTGGCGAGTTTGCTCACCGTGTCCGCGCGACCGTAGATGAATTGGGCGCGTCGTCTGTGGTCATCGATAGCCTCAATGGCTATCAGTCGGCGATGCCCGACGAAACGTCTCTCGTTCTGCATGTGCACGAGTTGCTACAGTATTTGAACCGGCAGGGCGCCAATACATTCTTGACCGTCGCGCAGCACGGCCTCGTCGGCGACATGAAGGCACCCGTAGATATAACCTACCTCGCCGATACCGTTGTCTTGCTTCGCTACTTCGAGGCGCTGGCCCAGGTCCGGCGCGCGATTTCGGTGATCAAGAAGCGATCGGGCCAGCACGAGGATACAATAAGAGAATACCGCATTGGCAAAGGTGGCCTCAAGATCGGACCGCCGCTTGAGCAATTCCATGGGGTATTGCGCGGAGTACCAACCTTTGTCGGCAACGGCCATCCGCTGATCGGCAGCTCTGATGAGAGTGCGTCAAATTCCTAAATCGAGCCAATTCGAAGCGTTGATCCTCGCTCCACTTGGTCGCGACGCGGTGGTCGCGAGCAAGCTGCTGCATGACGCAGCTATACCGTCCACGTCATGCCGCACTTTGGTCGACCTGCAAGCAGCACTGAGCGACGATACGTACTTTGTCGTTGTCGCCGAGGAGGCCCTTTTGTCCGCGGACCTGCGGACACTATCAACGTGGATCGACAGGCAGCCGACTTGGTCAGATGTGCCGTTCATCATCCTCACTCGCCATTCCGACGGCTCGCCATTCCACCCCGACAATCAGCGCTTATCTGATCTTCTAGGCAATGTGACGCTAATCGAACGCCCGTTCCATCCCGTCACTTTCCTCAGCGTCGTCAAGACCGCCTACAAAGGCCGCCTTCGCCAGTACGAAGCCAGAGCGCGCATTGAAGAATTGCGGGACAGCGAGGAAAGCCTGGAGCGGCGCGTCGCCCATCGCACCCTTGAGCTTCAAAAGGCGCATGCGACTGTAATCGCCGAAATGCGGCAACGCGAGCAGGCTGAGGAGAAGCTGCGTCAGTCGCAAAAAATGGAGATGATCGGGCAGCTCACTGGCGGTGTTGCCCACGACTTCAACAATCTGCTGATGGCGGTAATTGGTAATCTGGACTTGCTGCGCAAGCGCGCCTCAGTAGATCCGACAGCAATCAAGCTGATCGATGGTGCGATCCAAGGCGCGCAACGCGGCGCGGCATTGACACAACGCTTGCTCGCCTTCGCACGGCGTCAAGATCTGAACATTGAGGCCACCGATCTCTCTTCGCTAGTGGACGGAATGAAGGATCTGATCGAGCGCTCGATCGGCAGCCAGATCGAGCTCGTGATAAAGATTGGCCGTGATCTGCCGCCAGTCATGGTCGACGCAATCCAAGTTGAGTTGGCTGTCTTGAACCTCGTCGTCAACGCAAGAGACGCCATGCCGGGCGGCGGGGAGATCACCATCGCTATCGATCACGTGAGCTCGGACCAAACCGGAGGTCTACCTGCCGGATACTTCGTCCGGCTCGCAGTCATCGATACCGGCACAGGTATGGACGAAGAGACACTGGCCAAGGCGACAGAGCCATTCTTTTCGACCAAGGAACTAGGCAAGGGGACCGGCCTAGGACTGTCAATGATCCACGGTCTTGCGCGTCAGCTCGGTGGGGCGCTTCGTCTGAGCAGCGTTGTTGGCCGCGGTACGAGGGCAGAATTCTGGATGCCCGCGACAACGGCGCCTGTCGCAACTCCCAAGATGAATGGAGAGACCTCCGTAGAGGCTACAAAGTCAAAACTGACTGTTCTCGTAGTCGATGACGACGTGCTCATCTCGATGAGTACAGCGCTCATGGTCGAGGATCTCGGCCATGATGTGGTGGAAGTGAACTCGGGCAGCGATGCATTGGACGTCCTGCGATCGGGGCGCAAGATCGACTTGTTGATTTCAGACTTCTCGATGCCGAAGATGAATGGCTCGCAGCTCGCGCGCGCTGCAAAGGAGATCCATCCGGACCTTCCAGTTCTCATCGCCACCGGATTCGCTGAGCTTCCTGCAGGCTCCGATCCTGGATTTGTCCGACTTGGCAAACCTTACCAGCAGGACCAGCTGGCTGCCGCTGTTGACGAAGCCATGAGGATGAACTCCGTTACGTCACTTAACTGAGTACCACCCGTGACGTCAGGCTCAGCGCGGTCGTCGTTTGTGAGACAACCTTGAGAGCCGACATGTCGGTCGGGTGGTTGCTGCCCCATCTGGCACGACGGTTGATGTCAGCTTATGATGCTGTGGACGGCATCCATCACCCGGCCCGATGACCGGTATGGTTTTCGGAGCTTGAGATGGAGGAAGTCAGATGGTGCAGCCTGTCACGGTCGGTCTCGATATCGCGAAGAACGTGTTTCATG
>JAEYPL010000030.1 GCA_023410905.1 Pseudomonadota bacterium | reverse complement strand
CCCCCAATCCTTCTTGTCCCAGCCTTTGATCTCGCCCTTTTCCGGCGACACGACATCGACCTTGGCACCGGCTTCCTTGAGGCGATCGCGCGGCACCTCGAGCTCGGACTGCTCGAAGCCGTTCGTTGCGAGTATGAGAATACGCTTGCCGTCCAGCTTTCCTGGCATGGATGTACTCCGTGGTTGGAAATGTCTCTGCATTGGGAATGATCGGGGAAAGCGCTTCGTTCCGGGCGGACATTGACGCAGCGCGCATCCGAAAATGAAAAAGCCCCGGAAAACCAGGGCTTTGTTCACTTGCTGTCGTTGAATCCGTCGATCAGTTATCCAGGAAGCTGCGGAGCTTGCGCGAGCGGCTCGGATGCTTGAGCTTGCGGAGCGCCTTCGCCTCGATCTGGCGGATGCGCTCGCGCGTCACCGAGAACTGCTGGCCGACCTCTTCGAGCGTATGGTCGGTGTTCATGCCGATGCCGAAGCGCATACGCAGCACGCGCTCCTCGCGCGGCGTGAGCGAGGCGAGCACGCGCGTCGTCGTCTCGCGCAGGTTCGACTGGATGGCCGCATCGATCGGCAGCAGCGCATTCTTGTCCTCGATGAAGTCGCCGAGATGGCTGTCCTCCTCATCGCCGATCGGCGTCTCCAGGCTGATCGGCTCCTTGGCGATCTTCAGGACCTTGCGGACCTTCTCGATCGGCATGGCGAGCTTCTCGGCCAGCTCCTCCGGCGTCGGCTCGCGGCCGATCTCGTGGAGCATCTGCCGGCTCGTGCGCACGATCTTGTTGATCGTCTCGATCATGTGCACGGGAATGCGAATCGTGCGCGCCTGATCGGCGATCGAGCGCGTGATGGCCTGACGGATCCACCACGTCGCGTAAGTCGAGAACTTGTAGCCGCGCCGATACTCGAACTTGTCGACGGCCTTCATGAGACCGATGTTGCCCTCCTGGATGAGATCCAGGAACTGCAGGCCGCGGTTCGTGTACTTCTTGGCGATCGAGATCACGAGACGCAGGTTCGCCTCGACCATTTCCTTCTTGGCCTGACGTGCCTCACGCTCGCCCTTCTGCACGCTCTTGACGATGCGGCGGAACTCCGCGATCTCGAGGCCGGTATCGCTCGCGAGCAGATGGATCTCGGCGCGATGCTTCTCGATCTGATTGCGCTCGGCCTTGATGAGCCGCTCCCACGGCTTCGACTTCGAGCTCGCCATCCGGTCGAGCCAGGTCTGGTCGAGCTCGTTGCCGTAGTACTCCGAGATGAAGGCCGTGCGCTGCACGCCGTGGCTGTCGGCGAGGCGCATGATGCGGCCTTCGAGGCCGATGAGGCGCTTGTTGATCGTGTAGAGCTGCTCGACGAGGCTCTCGATACGGGCGTTGTTGAGCGAAAGGCTCTTCACATCCCGGACGATCTCCTCGCGCAGCTTCTCGTAGGCCTTGAGCTGCTGGCGCGAGCCCTGCTCACCGGCGACCTGCTGCTCGAGCTTCTTGTCCTGCTGCTTGCGGAGCTTCTTGTAGTTGCTCGCGATGGCGTCGAAGGTTTCGAGCACCTTCGGCTTCAGCTCCTGCTCCATGGCAGCGAGCGAGACGGCGTTCTCGTAATCGTCGTCCTCGTCCATGTCGCCGTCGCGCGGCTCACCATAGCCATCCGCGCGCTCGACCTCGGCATGGCTGCCATTGCCGTTCGCACCATTGCCATGCGTGACGGGCGGAGGCGCGGCCTTGGCTTCCGGCCCCTCGTACGTCGCCTCGAGATCGATGATGTCGCGGAGGAGAACCTTGCCCTCGTTGAGCTCGTCCCGCCAGATGATGATGGCCTGGAAGGTCAGCGGGCTCTCGCAGAGGCCTGCGATCATGGCCTCGCGTCCGGCTTCGATGCGCTTGGCGATCGCGATTTCGCCCTCGCGCGAGAGCAGCTCGACCGTGCCCATCTCACGGAGATACATGCGCACGGGATCGTCAGTACGATCGGCGGGCTCGGCGCGGCCCTCGGCCTTCGCCGGCAGTGCCTGCACGGTCACCGAGCGGCCGTCATCCTCGTCGGCGGCGTCAGGCGCATCGTCGGCGGCACCCTCCTCGTTCTCCTCGGAATCGACAACGTTGATGCCCATCTCGGAGAGCATCGCCATCGTGTCTTCGATCTGCTCGGAAGAGACTTCCTCGGAGGGCAGCACGGAATTCAGCTCGTCATAGGTGACGTAGCCGCGCTGCTTGCCGACCTTGAGCAGCTTCTTGACCGACTGATCCGAAAGGTCCAGCAGCGGGCTGTCCTTCTCGGCGGTCTCGGCTGCGGGGGCGGCCTTCTCCTCGGATTTCGTCGCCATATGGTGATCTCACCTTGATGAAATGTCTGCCTGCTCGGGCATCCGACCTGTGTTGTTCGAACCGACCGCAGCAGCACCACGCGCAAAGCGAAGCGGGCGAGCGGCACCCGCGACCTCGATACGCATCGGCATGGCTTTACGGCCCAATGCTGTTCCCCCGCGCACATCCGATGCCACTTTGCGGCCCCGTGACTGCGGCATGATCCAAGCCACACCCGTCACGGCTGCACCCGACCCGATGGCAATGCTGTGCGCTCTGTCCTTTCCGTCTCGCCGTCATCGACCTGGTTCTGCCGGGCCTTGATTTCGCAGAGGCGCTCGAAAGCGTCCTCGCTCTGCTCTTCAAGCCACCTTTGCTCGGCCACAACCAAATCCCGCCGCAACCCTACCTGCCTTTCGTGCAGGGCGACGGCGTGACACCAACCGGTTTCGACGGCTTCCTTGTCGGCCTCTGGTTCGGCGAACCTGTCGCCTTTATGCGTGATCGCACGCTCGACGAGGGCAACGACGTGGGACAAGCCAGTTCCGGACAAATGGTTGTGTAGGCCTACGCTGTCAAGAGGAATTTCCTCCGCCAGAGCCCCCAATATTGCGGCTTTTAGTTCCACCAGCGCTGGAGCGGTGAACTCCAATGTCGCAATCTGTTCCGCATGCTCCTCAATAAGCCATGGATGGTTAACGAGGGCCTTGAGAATGAGGGCTTCCCGTGCCGGCAGTGATGCGAGACGCGCGGCAAGACCACTGCTCGGAAGGGGAGCCGCACTCGCTGTCGGCCGTCCCTTTTGCTGAAGCCGGGCCCGCTCGCGCACGCGCCAATCCATCTGAACGTTGTTCTGACGGCCGCCCGTCCGCTGCTGACCGGCACCTCGCCCGCCACCGCCGAGCTCCCGCAGCACGGCCCGGTTGAGGCTGAAGAGCGTCTGGCGCACCTCCTGCTCGTAGTGCCCGCGCACGCTCTGATCGCCGATCCGGCCGACCAGCGTTTTCATCTTCTGCTCGAAAGCCGCGCGCTGCTCGGGCGTGCTGACCGGCTGCGTGGCAAGCTCGCGCTCCCACATCACGTCGAACAGCGCTTTCGTGCGCGTCAGGATCGCCTCGAAGGCGGCCGCGCCCTGCTGGCGCACGAGATCATCGGGATCCTGCCCGTCGGTCAGAAAGGCAAATCGGGCACTGAAGCCGGGCTTGAGCTGCGGGAGGATCGTATCGACGGCGCGGTAGGCGGCTCGCTGGCCCGCGCCATCGCCGTCGAAGCACAGCGTCGGCTCCGGCACCACCCGCCAGAGGAGTTGCACCTGCGCCTCGGTCAGCGCCGTGCCGAGCGGAGCGACCGCCGCCTGAAATCCGGCCTGATCGAGCGCCACCACATCCATGTAGCCCTCGACCACCACGATCCGCGAGGTCTCGAAGGCCACCGGCCGCGCGCGGTGGATGTTGTAGAGCTGATTGCCCTTGTGAAAGAGCGGCGTCTCCGGCGAGTTCAGGTATTTGGCTGGCGCATCCGGATCGAGCGCCCGGCCGCCGAAGGCGATCACGCGGCCCTTCAGGTCCTCGATCGGAAACATCACGCGATTGCGGAAACGGTCATAGGGCACGGCAATATCGTCACCCGAAATGACCATGCCCGCCTCGACCATTTCCTTGACCGAGAACCCTTCCTTGGCGAGATGCGCCTTCAGAATTTCGCGGCCGGCCGGCGCAAAACCCATGCGAAAGCGCGCGATCGTCTCACGCGTCACGCCGCGGCGTTCCAGATAGCGCCGCGCCTCGACGCCCGGCGACGACGTGAGCTGCTGCTCGAAAAATCGCGCCGACGCCTCGACGAGCGCCATCAACCGCGCCCGCGTATCCACTTCCTCGATGGCCTGCCGACTGCGCGGCTCAGGCTTCGGCAGGATCACGCCGGCATCTGCCGCCAATCGCTCGACGGCCTCGGTGAAGGACAGCCCCTCGGTCTTCATGACGAACGTGAAGATGTCGCCGTACTCGCCCGAGGCGAAGCACTTGTAGAAGCCCTTCGTGTCGTTGACGGTGAACGAGGGCGTGCGCTCGGTTTTGAAGGGCGACAGCCCCTTCCACTCGCGCCCCGCCTTCTTGAGCGCCACGCGCCGCCCCACGACCGAGCTGACCGGTAATCGGGCCCGGATATCGTCCAGTATGTGCGGCGGAAAGCGCATGCGGGCCCTGGGTTGCTTCGCGCGCAGGATAGGTGATTCGCCTGGAGCGGCCGTGCAAGGGGGGCCGCGCGAATGGTTCCACACACTGTTTCCACAGGCCGGCCAAGGGGATTGCGACGTGAGCTGCGCTGTTCTTCTCCCGCTCCCCGCGTGCGGGGAGAGGGTCGGGGTGAGGGGCGGCGGCAATCGCCCACCGTAGCGCGTACCGCCGCCCCTCATCCTAACCTTCTCCCCGTAAAGACCGGGGAGAAGGGACCTGTTGTGCGCGCGGCAAGCTCCCAGTCAAAAAAGGCGGGGGCTCCGGGGGTGTCCCCCGGCCGGGAGCGCGAGGGCTGGCCCTCGCTCGCGCCTCCGGCGCGCCGGGGCGTTGTGGAGTAGTGGGCCGCGGGGGGGG
>JAEYPL010000028.1 GCA_023410905.1 Pseudomonadota bacterium | reverse complement strand
GATCATGACGCTCTCGGCCGGCGCGGTGACCCTCGCGGCCCTCGCAGTCGCACCCTTCTCGAACTGGCAGTGGCCCGAGCAGGCGATCGTGCTCAAGCTTTGCGGTGCGGCCATGTTCAGCCTGCTCGGTCAGCTCGGCGTCATCATAGCCATGCGCACCGGCGAGGTGTCGGCGGTCGTGCCTTTCCGCTATACGATCATTCTGTTCTCGATCGTCTCGAGCGTGCTCGTCTTCGGGTATTGGCCCGATGGGCTGACGCTGCTCGGGATCGCGATCGTCGTTTCGGCCGGTCTCTACACCTTCTATCGGGAGCAGAAACTACGCCGGCTTGCGGCGCGACAATCCTGAAGACTGCGATGACATGAGAATCCGGACGGGCACGATCCGGAAGCGCGTGAAGTCGGCCTGAGTGCCGGCGAGGGAGGTTGAGGTGGGCAGCGGTTCGTCCGAGCAGAGCATTCGTGCGCCGACCGCCGCGCACGCGCCGCAGCACAATAACCTGCTGGCTATTGTCGCCGTCACGGGGGCGGGCTTTTTTCTCATCGCCTCCGATGCGTGCCTGCGGATTGCCTCGGCCGAGTTGCCGCTCGGGCAGGTCGTCTCGGTGCGCGGGTTCGTCGGCTGCGCGGTGCTTGCCTTTGCGGCATGGATGCAGTCGACACTGCGCTGGCATCCTGGGCTCGCGGTGCCTGCCGTAGGTTTGCGTGTCGTTGGCGAACTCGGCGCCGCGCTTTTCTTCGTCGCGGCCATTATGCGCATGCCGTTTGCCAATGCCGCGGCGATCCTGCAGTTCATTCCACTCGTCACGACCGTCGTGGCGGCCAGCCTTTTCGCAGAGCGTGTAGGCTGGCAGCGCTGGACGGCCGGCGCCGTCGGCCTCGTCGGTGTGCTGCTGGTGCTGCAGCCCGGCACGAGCGGCTTCACGTGGTGGTCGCTGCTCGCCGTCGCGGCCATGCTCTGCATGTCCTTGCGCGATCTGGCCACCACACGCATCGACCGCAGTGTGCCGACACTGCTCGTCGGAACGGTCTCGGCGGCCGGCGTCGGTGTCGGAGGACTTTTCCTGCTGCCCTTCGCGGGCTGGTCGTGGCCGTCGGGTGAGGCGGCACTGCTTGTGCTCGCGAGCGGCGTGTTCGTCGCTGGCGGCTTCTATTGCATGGTGCAGGCCATGCGCCTCGGCGAGATTTCGGCTGTCGCGCCCTTCCGCTATGGCACCATGCTGTGGGCATTGCTGGTCGGCATCGTCGTCTGGGGCGAGATGCCGAACTTCCTCGCCGTCATCGGCATCCTCATCGTCATTGCTGCCGGCCTCGCCATGCTCGCCCACGAGCGCCGTCTGCGGGCGCAGCGTCTACAGGAACGGCCGAGATCATGAGTGCGCACGGCGATCACGCGACGTCGAACCTGCGCGCCATCGGCGCCATGCTCGTGGGTCAGGCGAGTTTCACGTTCAACGATGCGCTCATCAAGCTCGCGGCCACCGGTCTCCCGGGCGGGCAGGCGATCTTCATGCGCGGCGTGATGGCGATCCTGGTTTCGCTCACGGTATGTCTTGCGGTCGGCGCTTTCAAATTCGCGCCGCTGCGCGGTCAGGGGCGCATTCTCACATTGCGTAACATCGGCGAAGTCGGCTCGACGTTCTTCTTTCTGTTTGCGCTCTTCCATATGCCGATCGCCACCGCGACAGCGATCCTCCAGTTGATGCCGCTCGCCATGACTGCCGGGGCGGCCATCTTCCTCGCTGAGCCCGTTGGTTGGCGGCGTTGGCTTGCGGCGCTCGTCGGCTTGCTCGGCGTCTTGATCGTCATCAGGCCCGGCAGTGACGCCTTCAACGCCTATTCCCTCCTCGCGCTTTCGGCGGTCGCCTTTTCGGTCCTGCGCGATCTCTCGACGCGCCGCATCGGCCATCAGGTTCCAGCAATCCTGCTCGTCACCATCTCGGCATTCACGGTGACGACAGCCGCGGCCAGCTTCGCCCTCGTCGAGGACTGGGTCATCCCGACGCCCGGCGGAATTCTGCTCCTGCTCTGCTCGGCCGTGTTCCTGCTCGGCGGCTACTATTTCATGGTCCATGCCATGCGCTACGGCGAGGTGGCAGTCGTCTCGCCGTTCCGCTACTCGGTGATCATCTGGGCCGTCCTCGCCGGTATCCTCATCTGGGGTGAATGGCCGGATGCGCCCGCACTCATCGGCACGGGCGTGGTCGTTGCGGCGGGGCTCTACACGTTCATGCGCGAGCGCACGCTGAAGATGCGCGCAGCCAGGAAAGGCGCTGTAAAATGAAGCACGACACCGAGCGCGACGGTCCGCTCGCCGGCCTCAAGGTCATCGACTGCGCGACGGTGTTCGCTGGCCCGCTGACGGCGATGGTGCTCGCGGATTTCGGTGCCGATGTCGTCAAGATCGAGCATCCCGATGGCGATGCACTGCGCAAGATGGGCCAGTCCAAGGATGGGCACGGCCTCTGGTTCAAGGTCACGGGCCGCAACAAGCGCTGCATCGTGCTCGACCTGCACGACGACGATGGCAAGGCGGCATTTCTTCAGCTCGTGAAAGACGCCGACGTCCTCATCGAGAATTTCCGCACGGGCACGCTCGAGCGCTGGGGCCTCGGCTGGATGTGCTCTCCGAGCTGAACCCGCGCCTCGTCATGCTGCGCGTCACGGGCTTCGGTCAGACGGGGCCGTATCGCCATCGCGCGGGCTTCGGCACGATCGCTGAGGCCTTCTCTGGCTTTGCGCATATCACCGGCGAGGCGAGTGGTCCGCCGACGCTGCCGCCCTTCGGGCTCGCCGACGGTGTCGCGGCGTACCATGGTGCCTTCTCCGTCATGTTCGCGATCTACGAGCGCGATGTGCAGGGCAGCGGCAAAGGTCAGGTGATCGATCTGTCGCTTTACGAGCCGCTTTTCTCGCTGCTCGGCGGCCAGACCTCCACGTATGACCAGCTCGGCATCATCCAGAAGCGCTCGGGCAATCGCTCCGCGAACAACGCGCCGCGCAATGCCTACGTCACCAAGGACGGGCGCTGGGTGTCGCTTTCGGCCGCCGCGCCGAGCATCACCCGCCGTGTGCTCGAACTGACCGGTGGTCCCGGCACGGCGGATGATCCGCGTTTCCGCACGAACGCCGACCGTGTGCGCAACATTGACGCCGTCGATGCGATCGTCGGCGGCTGGATTGCCAGGCATACGCTCGACGAGGTGCTCGATGCCTTCGAGAAGGCCGAGGCGGCCATCGGGCCCGTCTACGACATCGCCCAGATCTGCGAGGATCCGCAGTACCTCGCGCGAGAGAGCGTCACGACCGTTCAGGACGCCGATCTCGGGCCGCTCCGGATGCAGAACGTGTTTCCGCGGATGCTGCGCACGCCGGGCCGCATCAAGCACGCAGGCCCGCGCGTCGGCGAGCATCAGCGCGAGGTGCTGGATGAACTCGTCGAGCGCGGTCTGTCCGCCGAAGTAGCCGCGCGGCTCCGCGCCAAGGGGGCAAGTGGCGATAAGTCCGGCTGAATAACGCCTCTGCAACTCAGGGCAGCGCCGATCGGGCGCTCTTGACCTTTGTGCGCGCGCCCCGATCTATTCTCTGCGCGTGGCGCCTGCTCGGCGCACGCGTCAGCAGAACAAGGACGGCCCTTGCCCCTTTCTTCCATTACCCAGGCGACCGGCGCGGCACTCCGCGAGGCATCGAGCTATCTCGCCGACCTCGTGACACCGACCGTGCGCCTTGGTGTGACAGGGCTCTCGCGCTCGGGCAAGACGGTTTTCATCGCCGCCCTCGTGCGCAATCTCACGCTCGGCGGTCGTCTGCCGTTCTTCTCGGTTGCGAGCGAACAGCGGCTCATTCGCGCCTATCTGGAGCCGCAGCCGGACGACAGCGTGCCGCGCTTTGCCTATGAGGAACACCTCGCGGCGCTCGCGCGCGATCCGCCTCAATGGCCCGAGAGCACGCGCCGCATCAGCCAACTCCGGGTAACCATCGAATACACGTCGGCCAGTGCGGTGCGCCGTACATTCATGCCGAACCGTCTGCACCTCGACATCGTGGACTATCCGGGCGAGTGGTGGATCGACCTGCCGATGATGGCGCAGTCCTATGCCAATTGGTCCGCCGAAGCGCTGGCACTCG
>JAEYPL010000170.1 GCA_023410905.1 Pseudomonadota bacterium | reverse complement strand
GCTGCGGACTGCCGGAATTGGTAGCAGTGCGGGGCGGACGCGCCAAGCTGCGACTGCGGATCGGAATGGCGGCAAGGGGGAAGTGTTCGCCATGAGAGAACAGGGGCTCGCGCCCGTGCCACGCTTTCTGCCGAGCGGCGATACCGCGCTCGTCGTCGAGTTCGGCGACCGCCTGGACCGCCACATTTCGGCGCTGGTGCTCAATCTGCGCCATCGCGTGCAGGAAGCCGGCATCGCCGGTGTCAGCGAAGCGGTCCCGACGTTCCGGTCGCTGATGGTCCACTACGATCCACTGGTGGTGCGGGCGCGCGAGCTCGAAGCACAGCTCATGCCGCTGATCGACGGCCTCGAGCCCGAGGCACTTATTGGCCAGCGCTGGCTCTTTCCCACATGCTACGAGGGCGAGGACTATGCTCCCGATCTCGGTGAGGTCGCGGCGGCGGCCGGTCTCAGCACGGGCGAGGTCATCGCCCAGCACTCAGCCGTCGAGCATCTCGTCTATATGATCGGCTTCCTGCCGGGGCAGGCGTACATGGGCGATCTCCCCGAGGCCTTGAACCTCCCACGCCGCACGAGCCCGCGCATTAAAGTCCCGGCCGGTTCCGTCGCCATCGCCATTGGACAGACGACCGTCTACACGAACGAGAGCCCCGGCGGATGGCACATCATCGGCCGCTCGGCCGTGCCGCTCTTCGAGGCGGGCCGCAACCGCCCCGCACTTCTTTCGCCTGGCGATACTGTGCGATTCGTAGCGGTCAGCCGCGCTGTCTATGACGACATGCAGGCCGCCAGCGCGGAGGGCGTATTCGACATCGACACGCTCAGGGTCGACGCATGAGTGCGCTGCGTGTGATTACTGCCGGGCTTGCGACGTCCGTCCAGGATCTCGGCCGCTTCGGTTATCAGCGCTTCGGCGTGCCGACAGCCGGCGCACTCGATCGCGTCGCGATGGCTGCCGCCAACACGATCGTCGGCAACAAGCCCGATACGGCCGTGCTGGAGATGCTGTACCTCGGCGCGACGCTCGAGGTTGCCGCCGAAAGCGTGCGCATGAGCTGTGTCGGTCTTGGTGCGTCGCTGGAAGTGGTGGAGGATGGCGCGACACGCACCATCGCGGCTGCCGAGAGTGTCCGTCTGAAGCGTGGCGCGCGGGTGCGAGCGATCGTCGGGCGGAATGCCATGTCCTGCGTGCTCGCCGTCGAGGGCGGGTTCGCGCTGCCAGCCGTCATGGGCAGTTTGTCGACGTTCACGCGCGCCGCGATGGGCGGGCTCGATGGCCGCAATCTCGCCGTCGGCGACGTCCTGCCGCTCGTGCGCGAGGATGCCGAAGAGCGTGAAGAAGTCCGGCTGGCGAGCCTCGATCTTTCTTTGCCGCCGCGCTTCCGCCTCGTGCTCGGGCCGCAAGAGGACTATTTCACGGCTGAAGCCCTGAAGACATTCCTCTCCGAGACGTATGAAGTGACACGCGCGGCCGATCGCATGGGACTGCGCCTCAATGGTACGCCGCTCACGCACGCGAGGGGCTTCAACATCGTATCCGACGGCATCGCGAGCGGTGCCATCCAGGTGCCGGGGGATGGGCAACCGATAATCCTGCTCGCCGACCGCCAGACGACTGGCGGCTATCCGAAGATCGCGACGATCGCCAGCGTCGATCTGCCCGCGCTCGGACGTGTCGGGCCCGGTACGAAGCTCGCGTTCGAGGCCGTCAGCATCGAGGCGGCCGAGGATTTGCGAGGCGCTCAAGCGCTCATCCAGGCAGGTTGGCGAGACGCCCTACAACCAGCCGCGCCCGAGAAGTCCATTCGCGAGGACATGCTCTACGGCGCGAACCTCATCAGCGGCGTCGCGGATGCCTGGCTCGGCGACTAGCCCAATAGCGCCATCATCAGCAGTACGACGAAGATGATCGCCAGCACCATGCCGACGGGGCCGGTCCAGGTTGCGCGTGTTTTCTCGGTATAAGGCGGCGCGGTGGAATCTGCCGGACGATCGGACAGGGGCCGGTCATAGTCACTACTGGCCATGGCATGTCCTCCTGGTTTTGCCACTCTAGGACAGAACCCGGGGCGCGCCGCTTATGTTCCCTCGAGCAGGCGCTTTGCAGCCTCGTCCAGGCTGAGGCGACCTTCAAGCAGATCATCCGCCAGGGGACCAAGCCGATTGATTTGCCCCGAACGCACACGGCGCGCCAGCATTTCGGCCGCGGCTCGGGCAATGAGCGTGCGCGCGCGGCGGCGGCGGCGGATTTCAGGCGCGATCTCGATGGCCGCAGCCGCCAAGGGGGCTGCCGCATCCCATAGCGTCTTGATGCCATCGCCGGTGGTCGCGGAGCATTTCAGCACCGGGACCTTCGACGAGCGGATGGCCGCGATGCTCTTGAGTTGTGCCAACGTGGCGTCGGCGTCCGGCCGATCACCCTTGTTGACGACGAGGATGTCGGCGATTTCGAGCAGGCCGGATTTCATGGCCTGGATGTCATCGCCGAGGCCTGGGGCATTGATGACGATGCGCACGTCGGCAACCTCGGCGATGTCGATCTCGCTTTGGCCGGTGCCGACCGTCTCGATCATAATGACGTCGAAGCCGGCCGCGTCGAGCGCATCGACAACTCGAACCGCTGCGGGTGAGAGGCCGCCAAGCGCGCCGCGGCTCGCGACGGAGCGCACGAATACGCCGTCGTCATCGAGGGCTGCCGTCATGCGCACGCGATCACCGAGGATGGCGCCGCCGGATATGGGGCTCGACGGATCGACCGCGATCACGCCGACCTTCAGGCCGAGCGAGCGCACGTGCGCGATGAGCGCATTGACGAGTGTCGACTTGCCGGCGCCAGGCGGTCCGGTGAAACCAATGAGCTGAGCGTGCCCGAGGTGCGGTTGCATGGCGCGCATGAGGGCGCCGAGATTTGGGCTCGGCCGGACGCCCGCGCGTTCGCATTCGGTTGCAGCTTCGGCAATAGCCCGGCGTTCGCCCGTGCGCATACGCACGACGAGATCATCCGCGTTCCGGGCGGGGCCGTTGTTCTGTCGGGCGGCTGCTGTATCGGCATCCGTGGTCATGGATGAGACATACGGTTGGAGCCGCATCCTGGCAACGCGGTCGCGATCGGCTGGCGGAGTTGCCCACGGCGTCTGGCGTCCTTGCGGTGCTGCGGCCTCACAGACGGCGGCGGCTCAAATTTCCAGCCAATCCGGTCTTCAATCCGGTCTTCTCCAATCATCATATTCCATAATATATATTATGCGAATGATCGAAGACCTCGCGCAGGCCATTGGCAATAGCCCCGCTCTGGCGGCTCGGCGGGCCGTTCAGCGGCTCTCGATGCTCAGCTTGTACGCGCGCCGGATGATCTCCTGAGCGCCGGGCGTCATGCGATAGCCGTCCACCTCGTCGACAGCCACGAAGCGTGCATCGCGCACGTCCGTCGCCGCAACCGGCTCGCCCTCTTGCGAGCGGCCCCAGAACACCGACAGCACATAGTGCGCCCGAAGCGTCCCTTCGCCGTCCCTGAAGATGCCGTCATGAACATCGACGAGCCCTTCGAGCATCACGGCGAGACCCGTCTCCTCGAAGAGTTCGCGCTCCGCGGCGTCTCGCGCTTTCTCGCCCGGCTCGATGTGACCGCCGGGCAGGCTCCACGTCCCCGGCAGAGCCCCCTTCCCCCGTTCGACAATGAGGACACGGTTGCCGCGAAAGATGATGGCGCTCGCGGCAGGGCGCGGCCACTCCGGTCGCTTCAAGGCTTCAACAGGCATGGTGCGGCGTCTCAGGTTGCGGCGTCGGGAAAGTCATAGAGCCGCGCCGGATTGTGCGAAAGGATCTGCGCGACGACCGTCTCGCTCTCCGCCCACGTGGGAACGAGGCTCAGTAGGCGGCCGTAGTCGATCGCGTGATAATCGATCGGTGGCGGCTCGGCCGAGGCGACGCGGTTGTGCGTCGCGAGGTGCGGCCAATCCGTGCCCCAGACCATGCGTTCCGGACTGAGCGCAATCAGCGCCCGCGCCAGCGCTGTTACGGCGGCATTGCCATAGAACTCCGGCGATACGCGATACGTCCCCGAGAGCTTCACCCAGACGCGTCCCGTGTCGATCAGACGGGCGAGCGCATCGAACCGCGGATGCGCCACGCCCTGAGTTGCATCCACTTTCGCCATGTGGTCGAGCACGATGTCGACGTCGAGCCCCTGCAGGATCGCCGCGTGGTCGGCGACCACATCGAGATCCGTGTAGATCTGGATGTGCCAGCCGAGCGGCCGGATGCGCGCAGCCACGAGCGTCAGCAGCTCCGCAACTGTCGTCCCGCGCGGACCGCCTGCGCTGATCAGATTGAGCCGAACGCCGCGCGCGCCCTTCTCGTGCATCTCGGCGAGCGCGGCATCGCTCTCGGTGCCGTCGATGACCACGACGGCGCGCAGCCGATCCGGATACCCAGCGACGGCATCGATCGTGCGCCGGTTGTCCGTCCCGTAAGCGCTGGGTTGCACGATCACGGCGCGCGCGAGACCCGTGCGGTCGAGACGCGCAATCAGATCCTCGACCGGCGCGGGCGGCGGCGTGTAGCTCCGCTCACGCGCCAGGGGATAGCGATCGAACGGCCCGAAGACGTGCGTGTGGCAGTCACAGCCGCCAGCCGGCGGCTTGAACGTCGCCGGCGTTGGGTCCAGGTACATGAGCGCTTCCCTGTTCTCTTGTTGCCCAGGACGATACATGACTTCCCGGGTCGTCGCCGCCGTTGGCGTGCGCCGCCGCCCCTCATCCTAACCTTCTCCCCGTGAGAACGGGGAGAAGGGACGGCATAGCGCTCGCGGCAAGCTCCAAACCCATAAAAACGGGGGGCCGGGGATGTCCCCCGGCTGGGGAGCGCGAGGGCTGGCCCTCGCTCGCGCCGGAAGGCGCGATCAACCGCACACCACAATTACCACAGCCGGGATGCGCAAAACTCAAGCTTCTGCTATGTGAGCGCCTCACTCAGGAGCCAAAGCCTCGTGCCATGCCTGCCGCCCGGAAAGATACATCGTCCGCCGCTATCCGGCCCGAGTGGCGCAAGGCGCGCCGCATCGTGGTCAAGATCGGCTCGGCGCTGCTCGTCGAGCGGGCCACGGGGCGCCTGAGGTCCGCTTGGCTCGAATCCGTTGCCGATGACGTAAAGGCGCTTGCGGCTGAGGGCCGGGAGATCGTTCTGGTGTCGTCGGGCGCCATCGCGCTCGGCCGCCATGTGCTCAAGCTGCCTAAGGGCGCGCTCGCACTCGAACAGTCCCAGGCCGCTGCCGCAGTCGGCCAGATCAGCCTGTCGAGCGCCTATCAGAATGTGTTCCAGGCGCGTGGGCTGACGACTGCGCAGATCCTTCTGACGCTGCAGGATACGGAAGAGCGCCGCCGCTATCTCAATGCGCGCCAGACCATGGCGACGCTGCTGGGCTGTGGTGCCGTTCCTGTCGTCAACGAGAACGACACGGTCGCGACGGCGGAGATCCGCTATGGCGACAACGACCGCCTCTCGGCCCGCGTCGCCTCGATGATGAGTGCCGATTGCCTCGTGCTGCTCTCCGACATCGATGGGCTCTATACGGCGCCGCCCGCGAAAGATCCCAGCGCTAAGCGCCTCGATGTCGTGCGCGAGATCACGCACGAAATTCTCTCCATGGCCGGAGACGCGGGCACCGAGCTCTCCAAAGGCGGCATGGTGACCAAGCTCGAAGCGGCGCGCATTGCCATAGGCTCCGGCACCGACATGGTGATCACCGAGGGCGCGGCGCTCAATCCTCTGCGGCGCCTTGCCGAAGGTGCGCCATGCACGTGGTTCATCGCGCCGTCCGATCCGGTCGCGGCACGCAAGCGCTGGATTGCCGGCAATCTCGAATCCCGCGGCACGATCTTCGTCGATGCCGGCGCCGAGAGGGCACTGGGCCAAGGCAAGAGCCTGCTTCCCGCAGGCGTATCCCGCGTCGACGGCACATTCGATCGCGGCGATGCCGTCACGATCCGGTCGCTGGACGGGCGCGATCTCGGCCGCGGGCTCGTCGCCTACCCACATGATCAGGCAGCGGCTATCCTGGGCAAGCGGTCCAGCGAGATCGCCACCATCCTCGGCCACGCGGGGCGCGCGGAACTCATCCACCGGGATGACATGGCGCTGAGCAAGGCCCTTGCCAAGGCAGGGTCCTGAGCAGAAGGAAACGGACATGAACCGTCCTGAACGCATCGACCAGCCTGAAGCCGCCGACATCGAACGCATCATGCTCGATCTCGGCGCGCGGGCGCGTGCGGCTGCTACCGAACTGGCGCTCGCGCCCACCGAGCAGAAGAACGCGGCACTGCGCGCCATGGCTGCTGCCTTGCGCCGTTCGGCCAACGTCATACTCGACGTGAATGCGCTCGACGTTGCGGACGTGAAGGCAGCAGGTCAGGCCGCTTCGTTCGTCGATCGTCTGACGCTGACGCCGGACCGCATCGAGGGCATTGCCAAGGGCCTGGAAGACATCGCCGCGCTCGCCGATCCCGTGGGCGCGATCATTGCCGATTGGGAACGCCCGAACGGCCTCCAGTTCGAACGCGTGCGCGTCCCCATCGGCGTCATCGGCATCATCTACGAGAGCCGCCCGAACGTGACGGCCGATGCAGGTGGGCTCACGCTGAAATCCGGCAATGCTGCCATCCTGCGCACGGGCTCGGATGCTCAGCGCTCGGCGACCGCCATTCATGAGTGCCTGGCTGCAGGACTGCGCGAAGCCGGCCTGCCGGAGGCCGCCATTTCGCTCGTGCCGACGACGGATCGCGCCGCTGTCGGTCATATGCTCGCAGGCCTCAATGGCGCCATCGACGTGATCGTGCCGCGCGGGGGCAAAGGTCTTGTCGGCCGCGTGCAGCAGGAGGCGCGTGTTCCCGTCTTCGCGCATCTCGAGGGCATCTGCCATACGTTCATCGACCACGAGGCGGATCTCGATATCGCCGTTCCGCTCGTGATCAACGGCAAGCTCAGGCGCACGGGTGTCTGCGGTGCGACGGAGTGCCTGCTCGTCGATCGCAATGCGCCCAAGGGCTATCTGACGTCGCTTGTGACCGCCCTTCTCGACGCCGGATGCGAAGTGCGCGGCGACGACGCGACGCAGCAAGTGGACACCCGCGTGAGGGCTGCCCAGCCAGACGACTACGGCCGGGAGTTCCTCGACGCGATCATCGCAGCAAAGGTTGTAGATGGTGTGGATGAGGCCATCGCGCACATCGCGCGTTACGGCTCGCAGCACACCGACAGTATCATCACCGCGAACGACGCCACGGCGGAACATTTCCTCAAGCGCGTCGACAGCGCGATCGTGCTGCACAATGCGTCGACGCAGTTTGCCGACGGCGGCGAGTTCGGTTTCGGCGCCGAGATCGGCATCGCAACCGGGCGCCTGCACGCGCGCGGCCCGGTCGGCGTCGAGCAACTGACCACCTTCAAATACAAAGTGCGTGGCACGGGACAAATCCGCCCGAAGTGACCGCGCCGCTTCCAGGGAGAGCGCCATGCGGATCATTGACCTATCCATGTCCATTGCGGGTGATCATCCGCGCTGGGCGACGGAGATCAGCGTCACGGGAGATCTCGCGAAAGGCGATCTCGCGCAGGTGACGTGGCTCAAGGTCTCCTGCCACTCCTATACGCACGTCGATGCGCGGCGGCACATGTTCGCGGATGGCGCAACCATCGAAGCGACGCCGCTCGACGACCTCGTCGGCCCGTGCGCCGTCATAGATCTCATGGACGTTCAGCCCAACGAGGCTATCGGTGCCGAAAAGCTCAGCGCGCGCGGGAAGCACGTCAAGCGCGGCGGCATGGTGCTGCTCAAATCGAATTGGGATCGCCAGCGCTCACCCATGACGAAAGAGTTCTGGCTCGACAGCCCCTATCTCACGCGCGAAGCCGCCGAATGGCTGCTCGCAACGGGCATCCGCACGATCGGCTACAGCTTCCCGCAGGACTATCCGATCCGGCTCATGCTCAAGGGCGAGAAGCGCCCGCTGGCCGAGCAGGTCACGCATGACGTGCTGCTGCGTGCTGGTGTGCACATGATCGAGTACGTGGCGAACACGGCCGAGATCCGCGAACCGGAGGTGTTTCTTTCTGCCGCACCGCTGAAGATCCCCGGCGGCGATGTCGCGCCCGCGCGCGTCTACTGCATCGAGGGAATGTAGGCCCGGGAGGGTGTTTCCCTCCCGGATGGGGTGCGGGGCGGTCGCGCCAGAGGCGCGCCACTGTCAAACAGCCCGTCGCGCCGAAGGCGGGATCAGGCAACGAGAGCCGCCCGCGTCTCGACGATCATAAGCGCCGCCCGCGCCGCCTCGCGTCCTTTCTCGACGAAGTGCGCGCGGAAAATGCGGTTGTGGTGCTCGTCCTCGCGATACTGCTGTGGCGTCAGCGAGACGGAGAGCACCGGCACGCCCGTATCGAGGCCCGCGCGCATGAGGCCATCGACCACGGCCTGCGCGACGAACTCGTGGCGATAAATGCCGCCATCCACGACGAAGGCCGCCGCAGCAACAGCCGCGTAGCGGCCCGTAGCCGCGAGATCGCACGCCAGCAGCGGCATCTCGAAGGCGCCGGGAACGTCGAAAACATCGATGCGATCGGCCGGAACGATCTCGCAGAATCCGTCGAGCGCACGATCGACGATGTCGGCGTGCCAGCGGGCTTTGATGAAGGCAAAACGGGTGTGTGTCACAGTGATCCTCCTTGGTTTGGACACGTCACCCAAGGCGATCACGTGCATCCCCACGCGCCGAAGCGACGGGTCTGCGCGTTCTCTTCCATCCGGACTATGACCGTCGGCTCAGGCCTCGCACCTGATCTGCTGACCCTTCCATTGCGGAAGGCGCTCGCGGGCTCGCGGCTTCCGCCGCATACCGCCGGTGGGGAGTTTCACCCCGCCCTGAGAACAGAGCGAGGATAGGCACGCGCACGGGCGCGCGCAACGGACGGCGCGCGCGAATTGCCGATAGCTGGGATGCGAGGGAGGCCTACTCCGCGGCCTCGCGGCCACCGAGCATACCCGGCAGCTCGTTGAAAAGCCGCCCGATGACCGTGCGCAGATGGCGCTCGACGACCGCGAAGCCGGGCTTCTTCTCGAACGTGCGCTCGTTGAGATAGAGCGCGCGATTGATCTCGATCTGCAGCGCGTGCAGCCCGCGCTGGGGGCGACCGTAATACTCGGTGATGTAGCCGCCCGCATATGGGCGGTTGAGATGCACGGTGTAGCCGAGCGCGGTCAGCTCCTCGCGGAGGAAGCGCGTCAGGCGGCCATCGCACGAAGCACCGAAGCGATCGCCGAGCACGAAGTCTGGGCGCTGCGTTCCGACATAGCCCGTTGAGGACGACGGCATGGAGTGGCAGTCGATGAGCATGGCAGCACCGAAGCGGCGCGCCGTAGAATCGATCAGCGAGGCGAGTGCGCCGTGGAATGGCTTGTACAGCCGCTCGATGCGCTCGAGAGCGACGGCAAGCGGCAGTCGCCGCTTATAGATCTCCTCGGCATCGGCAACGACGCGGGCAATCGTGCCGAGCCCGCCGGCCACACGAATGGAGCGGCTGTTGGCGAACGGCGGCAGAACTTCCTCGAAGAGTTCCGGATCGAGCTCGTAGGGCTCGCGGTTCACATCGACGTACGCGCGCGGAAAACGGGCGGCGATGAGCGGGGCGCCGAGCGCAGCCACCCCCGCGAAGAGGTCATCGACGTAGCAATCCTCGGACTTGCGCAGCGAGCTCGCGCTGAGGCGCGAGGCGGCCAGGAAGGCATCCGTATAAACCCGACCCGAGTGCGGCGAGCAGAACACGAACGGCACCGTCTGCAGGCGCGGCACGGCCAGCAGATAGGGCGGCGTCAGATGCTGTTCGATGGCAGTACGCTCGGTTTCCAGCATGGGGCCTTTGTCGCGTCGCTTGAATCACGTGGTCAATTTATGCGTCGTCACTGCCGTCGATCGCCCGTGTGAACAGAAACTTGCGCGCGCCGGTCTTCCGTGCTGCTCTCAGACGACATTGCCAAGGGCAATTGTCGCTGTCCATCACTAGCACCGATCTATGCAGAGATTATGGTAGTCCAGGCTGAAGTGCCGCAGATAAGTGCGTTTTCAAAGCCTTCTAAGCATTCCGTGCACGATCGACGCGATCATGCGAATATAGTGGTCAGCGAGACGATCGCTAGTACATGTAAACCCGGTTTGCGCGTCACGTTCTCGAGAACTGATCTCACATTGAGCACATCGACGATGAATTGCTGTGCATTCACCAGCAGTTTACCAAATTGGCGTCAGATTCCGGCGTCACCAGCTTGCTCGGTGCATAGTACCCCGGATTTCGGGATGGGGACGGATTGGGGGCACGAGGCATGACGGCGAAGGTATCGGCACTGACCGCGCAGCGCATTCTGCTCGCGGAAGACGACGATTCAATGCGTGGATTTTTGACCCGCGCGCTGACCAAGGCGGGCTATGAGGTCGTGGCTTTCGCCAACGGCGCAGAAGCCTTCGACAGGCTCAAGGAAGAGCCCTTCTCGCTGCTGCTGACGGATATCGTGATGCCGCGCATGGACGGCATCGAGCTCGCGCGACGGGCAAGCGAGATCGATCCTGAATTGAAGATCATGTTCATCACCGGCTTCGCCGCTGTCACGCTCAACAGCGACAAACCCACGCCCAAGGATGCGCGTGTTCTCTCCAAGCCCTTCCATCTGAAGGATCTCGTCGCCGAGGTCGACAAGCTGCTTACGGGCGGCTGACGCTTTGCTGAGCGTCGGCGCGTTCAGCGCGCCATAACATCCGCGCCTCTTCTGCTCGCAGTGCGACAAACCTTTGACAAGGGATGCCCTCGCGCGCCAAAATGCGCGTATAGGTGGGGTCCAGCGTTATGGGGCCAACGTCATGGGGATGGCGTTGACAGGTGTCACAAAGGCGCCGCTTTGGATTCCAATTTTGGGAATGTGTCTCGACTTCGGCGGACGACTGTCGGCGCCGCGAGGAGAGCGTGTAAATCAGCGTACCGGAAGCGAGTAATCGTGCGTTCTTTGTTCAAGAAGTCCGACTACGCCGATGCGCCGAGAGGGACGCCGCTGCGGGGGCAAGCGGGGCGTACGGCGCCTTTGCACATTACATCGATGGCCGAGCGTACGTCCGGGCTCGATGAAAGCCTCGGCTCGTTGATCGGCGATATGCGCCTCGCGCTCGGCATGACGCCCGGCGAACTCGCGCTCCGCCTCGGCACCACCGTCGACACCATCATGACGCTCGAGCAGGGCCGCCTGCGCGGGCTGCCGCACTGGGAAGAGACGCAGCGCATTGTGGCAGGTTTCTGCGCCCTTCATCGCGTAGATCCGCGCCCACTCCTCCAACGCATCTATGAGCAGACGAGCCCGACGCATCTCGGTGCACCGCCGGAGCGCGGTCTCGGTGCACTTCAGCGCGCCGCCGAGCGCACGGAACCGCGCCCAACAGCACGGGTTGCCCCACAGCCGGAGCCGCAGCCGCGTCGTCGCCCCGCTAGGAGTGCCGACCGTTCGATGGAGAGCGGGAGCCCTCCCCCAAAGGATAGGAGCCGCGCCCCGAAGAAGCCGAAAGTGCGCGTCCGCACGCGCGGTCGCGGTCGCGCGCTCATGGCGGTCGCCGGACCGATGGTGATCATCGCCGCGGCCGTATGGATGGTCCAGGCGCAGCCGCGCGCACTGCGGGAAGCCATCACGGTGCTGCCAGCCTCGGTCGCGCAACCCATGCTGGCCGGCCTCGATACGCTCTCCATCCGCCTTGCCCCGCGCCGCGACGGCCTCAAGTGGATCGAAGTGGCCGACCCCAGCAGCCGCAAGGCCGACAAGCTGCCGACCACCGCCCGCTGACATCCTGGCACTCGGGCCTCCTGAAGGCAGGCTGTGACTGCCCCTACGCTTCCCGGTTGCATCTCGGCGCGTTCCAGCCGAGAAAGCGCGTTCCCCCCTCCGCGGAAAGAGTCGTAAGAAGGGCGCATGTCTATCCCGCAGCAGAAGCTCGACCGGCTGGTCGAGCGCTGGCACGTCGTGCAGGCCCAGCTCAATGCCGGGCCGAGCGCGGCCGACTTCGCACGTCTTTCCAAAGAGTTCGCCGAGATCGATCCGGTCGTCCAGGCCATCGAGGCTTTGCGCAAGACCGAGACCGAGCGTGACGACCTCTCTGCGATGATCAAGGCGAGCGGTACCGATCGTGAGATGGCGGCACTGGCCGAGGAAGAGCTACGCGACGTCAATGCCCGCCTCGAGGGCCTCGAGCACGATCTCAAGATCCAGCTCCTGCCCAAGGATGCCGCCGACGAGGCCGACGTCATCCTCGAAGTTCGCGCCGGCACCGGCGGTGATGAAGCTGCATTGTTCGCGGCCGACCTCTTCCGCATGTATAGCCGCTATGCCGACCTTCACCGCTGGAAAGTCGAGATCATCGCGATGTCGGAGAACGATCTCGGCGGTTACAAAGAAGTCGTCGCGTCCATTTCCGGAAAGGGTGTCTTCGCGCGTCTCAAGTTCGAGTCGGGCGTGCATCGCGTCCAGCGCGTGCCGGCAACCGAGGCGAGCGGACGCATTCATACCTCGGCGGCAACGGTGGCCGTGCTGCCCGAACCCGAGGAAGTCGATTTCGAAATCAAGCCCGAGGATCTGCGCATCGATACCATGCGCGCGGGCGGCGCCGGTGGCCAGCACGTCAACAAGACCGAATCCGCGGTGCGCATCCTGCACATTCCAACCGGCATCATCGTCGTGTCGGCAGAGAAGTCGCAGCATCAGAACCGCCGCCTCGCCATGCAGGTCATGCGCTCGCGTCTCTATGAAATGCAGCGCCAGCAGTCGGACGACGCGCGGGCGGCCGAGCGCAAGGGGCAGGTCGGCTCAGGTGATCGCTCTCAGCGCATCCGCACGTACAATTTTCCGCAGGGGCGCGTCACCGATCACCGCATCAATCTGACCCTGCACAAGCTCGACGAGCTTCTCGAAGGCGGTCCCGCGCTCGATGAAGTCATCGATACGCTGACCGCCGATCACCAGGCGAACCAGCTCGCCGCCTTGGCTGGCAGCATGTGAGGCATACGGCCTTGAGCAACGCGTCTCCCGGCGATAGCAGCGCGTACCACACGGTCCGCGAGTCGCTTGTTGCGGCGACGGCGCATCTTGCTGCTGCCGGAGTTGCAGAAGCGTCCGGGGACGCGCGCTATCTCGTGGCGCACGCGCTCGGGCTCGATCGTGCGGCACTGCTGCGCGCGCCAGAGCGTACGCTCGAGGATGATGAGCGACGCCGCCTCGCGGACCTGCTCGCCCGCCGCACGGCTCATGAGCCCATATCGCGGATTATCGGTGAGCGTGCCTTTCACGGTCTCACGCTCGCGCTCAATGCCGAGACGCTCGACCCACGCCCCGATACCGAAACGGTGGTCGAAGTTGCGCTTACACTTGCTCAGCAGATCACCCCGCGGGAAAGCCCGCTCAAGATCCTCGATCTCGGCACGGGCACCGGCGCGATTGCGCTCGCATTGCTCGCCGCCCTCCCCGATGCCGAAGCCACCGCAACCGACATCAGCCAGTTGGCGCTCGAAATCGCTCGCCAGAATGCCGAGCGCCACGGTCTCGCCAACCGCATCCGCTTCGTCCGCTCGCACTGGCTTGAAGAAGTCTCCGATCGCTACCATCTCATAGTGAGTAATCCGCCCTATATACCGAGTGGCGAGATCGCCACCCTGGCCCCTGAAGTGGCCCGGTGGGATCCGAGGGCGGCACTGGACGGCGGACCAGACGGCCTCGAGGCTTACCGCGCAATACTTGCAGATACCCCGCGCGTCCTAGAATCCTCCGGCTTTGCCGTATTCGAGGTCGGACATGATCAAGCAGCAGCCGTGTCCGCGATCGCCTCGGAACATGGGCTCAGGCCGGCACCGCTGAACTGGCCGCTTTTGCGCGATCTTGGTGGCAACACCCGCTGTGTTGCGGTTGCCACATCTGGTCGCAACTGGAAAATAAATCTTGGAATCGCAGACCAAGGAGGCTAGCTTACGGCCCAGGCAAAGCATGTGGCGCGTCCGAGCCAAGTCGGTTTTGAACCGTGGCGGGAGGACGAGCCCAGCTGGTGAGGGGCAGAGCAGGGTGCGTTAGCGCCAAACACTGCCAGGTCCACCTAAACTCCGTGATCGGGACGTGTGTCGCACCTTGGGGCCTTGGGTCGGGAGCGGTGCGTAAAGGATCACAGGGAACATCTCTGATGTAGGTCGGTGTTGTGCGGGCCTCGTTGCTTGTTGCCGTGACGGCATGACAGAACGTCATTCGTCATCGGGGCTGTAATGGGCCTGCTCGAATTGGAGCCACGAAGTAATGGCTCCGGCGTGCTTGAACACGCAAGAACCCTTCGAGGAAAGAACGGGAGCCTATGAGGCAGGGTCAGCAGCATCGCCGCGGGCGTAGCCGCGGCAGCAGCGGTGGCAATGGCAGCAGCCACAATAATCATCACCGCAAAGGGCAAAACCCGCTCGCGCGCAGCTTCGAGTCGAACGGCCCGGACGTGAAGGTCCGCGGCACAGCCGCCGACGTCGCAGCCAAGTATATCGCGCTCGCCCGCGACGCCCAGTCCTCGGGCGATCCGGTCCTGGCCGAGAACTATCTCCAGCACGCCGAACATTACAACCGCATGATTATCGCCTACCGCGAGCAGCAGACTCAGCAGGGCGGCGATCCAGCCAATGCCAACGGCCACCGCCATCGCCCCATGCTTGGGGCCGACATGGGCGAAGCCGGCGAGGACGCCGACGGCGAGCCGATCGATCCGGGCATGGGCGATCAGCCCGCAGTCCCCACCTTTGCACGTCATCCCGGCCAGGAGCCGCAGCCCCAGCCGCGTCATGAGAACGGCAATGGCCGCCACGATGAGCGCCGTGAGGATCGTCGCGAGGATCGGCGTGACGACCGCCGCCAGCAGGGCCGCCAGCAGGATCACCGCTCCGACAACCGTCACGAAGGTCGCAGCGACCGTGGCGACAGCCCACGCTTCCGCGACCGCCGCTACGAGCGGCCCGACTATCGCAGCGATCGCGCGGACCGGCCGGAGCGTAGCGAACGCGCCGAGCGCAACGAGGGTATGGACGAGCCGCGCCCCGTCCGGGAGCCCGTGCCCACCGAACAGCCGCAACCCGTCATCGAAGCCACGGAGGCGCCACCCGCTCGTGAGGCCCCGCAGCCTCGCCGTCGCGGCGAGCGCTTTGACATGATGAAGGATCAGCCGGAGTTCCTGCGCCGTCCCGTGCGCCGCCCGCGTCGTGAAGAGGCGTCGGAGGAGCGCGCGCCGGATACCGACGGCGCGCAGGAGAAGCCGGGCGCCTGAGCGCTGGCAGTTGTTTCAATCAAAGGGCCGGCACATCGCGTGCCGGCCCTTTTTGCGTCAGGCCACAGCGGGCACGCGAACGACCCCGCTCGCATTGTCCGTAATGCTGAAGACTTCGAAATACTCGATTGCCGGCTCAGCGCCGTAGCGTTCAAGAATGCCTTTGTGCCACGGCCCTGCATAGAAAGCCTCGGCCGATGCCCGGTTCTCCCATTGATAGACCCCGCCGGCTGTACCGTCCGGCCTCCAGATAAAATGCTTGCTGATGAGCCCCGGCACCTCGCTGAACCCGGGCGAAATCTTCAGGTAGTGCTGCCTGCAGGCTTGGCGGTCGATCGTCGGCGGAAGCCGGTAGCGGACGATGGCGGTGATCATGGCGGATCTCGCTAGGACTGCATGGGTCGGCTCAGGACTACGCAGACGGCCCTGGCCGGCGAAGCAAGAAAATCTGGAAAGCATTCCGCGGCCGTTGGCTTGCCGTATGCAATCGCCCATCACCTGCATAAACCTGCACGCGCCCTCGTCTTGCCGGGCGAATCATGCCTCTGATCGCTTCAGAGTTGCATCGCGGACCAGTGAGGAGCCCATGGCCGAGCAAGTCAGTCTCAGGACGAAGGCCCAGCCGCGCCGCGCCGCGAAAAACGGCGCGATCGCGAAGCCCGCACGATCTGGTGCGACCGCCGCCAAATCCGGCTTCGGCAAGAAGACGATCGCGCTCGTCTATGACTTCGACGGCACGCTCTCGCCGCGCCCCATGCAGGAGTACACTTTCCTGCCCAAGATCGGCGAGGATCCCAAGGCCTTCTGGCGCGAGTGCAATGAGACGGCGCGCGCGCAGGATGCCGATCCGCTGATCACTTACATGCACCTTATGTACAAGAAGGCCAAGGCGCGCGGCGTACGCATCGATCGAGACGATCTTGTCGCGCTCGGCCGCGATGTCGAGCTTTTTCCTGGGGTCGATGAGTGGTTCGGCGCCATGGCCGAGTACATTCAGATCCGCTCCGAGCTGAGCCAGGGCGTGGAATTACGCCACTACCTGATTTCATCGGGCCTCGTCGAGATTATCGAAGGGACGCGTATCCGTCCTCACTTCCACAACGTGTTCGCATCGGAATACTGGTTCGATCCCTATGACGTGCCCTATCCCAAGCGGGTCATCACAGATACCGGTAAGACGCAATATCTGTTCCGGATCAACAAAGGCGTCGAGAAGCTCGGCGACTCGATCAACGAACACATGCCGGAAGCTCTGCGCCCGATTCCCTTTTCCAACATGATCTACTTCGGTGACGGCGATACCGACGTGCCGTCAATGGCCGTGACGCGGAAAAACGGCGGCCATGCCATTGCTGTTCACTCGGGTGGCAAGGCGCGCACGAAGTGCGTCAACCTGTTCAAGGCTGGCCGATGCGATTTCTTCGCACAAGCCGACTACCGGCGCGGCTCTGAGCTGTTCAAGCGTACGACGCTGCTCATCGATCGGATACTCGCTGACATCCGCGTCCAGGAAGAGACGTGGCGCATGGCCCGGGCTATCGATCGCTAAGGCCGATAGCCTTCGAACACCGCAGCATCCGCCCACTTCGCGGCGATGGCGCGCTCGCGCTCATTGCGCACGGTCCATGTGAACAGCGGCAATCCGAGCCCCTCGCGCGTGAAACGGGTCACGGGCGTCGGCAATGCGCGCACGTGATAGGAAAAGAACGACGGCTCGGCCTCGCGGCTTTCGAGCAGGTACGTGAGGCTGATCGCGCGTGCGGCATCGATCCTGTTCGGCCACCAGTTGTGGACCGTGTAGTCCGTCGCGATGATGCCGCGCGGGATCTGCGGCGCCAGCACCTTGCAGCGCGCCATCACGGCCGGATCGAACGACTTGAGGCAGATAGGGCCTTTGTACGCCATCGTCTGGGTTGCAATGGCTTCGAGAAAGCCGGCCTTCGGCGCATCGAAATCACTCTTGATCTCGACGACGAGAGGCACACGTCCCCCGACCATTTCCAGAAATCCGGCGTACGTGAGAATGGGCGTGTCCTGCCCGCGATATCTGAGCTTTGCCAGCTCGGCGGGTGTGAGCGCATCGATCAACCCTTCGGCATCGATGAGCCGCTTCAGAGCCCGATCGTGGAACACCATCGGCGTGCCATCGGACGCGGGCTGAAGGTCGCACTCGATGCCATAGCCGCCCTCGATGGCGGCAAGGAATGCCGGCCCAGTATTCTCGAGCACGCCCGCATCGCGATCATGCAAGCCGCGATGAGCGATCGGTCGGATGAACTGGCTGCGGTCGAGCGTTGGGCCCACGATTTCACACTCCCTGCGCATCGAGACGCGCTTGTGCATCGAGCAACTCGTCGGCCAGCATGAGCGCTGCCATGAGCAGCAGGCGATCGTCACCGGCAGCGGAGAACTCACCAGCGAGGCTGTCGACGCGCTGGCGCACGATATCAGAAAGCGCCAGCAGGCGCGCCTCCTCGCCATCGCCGCACTTCAGGCGATAGGTCCGGCCGTTGATCGTGATGGTCGCCTGCCCCATGCCCCGTCCCGCTGCCGACCCCGCCCGGCGGCGGAACTGCCATTCGCCCTACTGCTCGGTGTCGATGAGGCTCCGAAGTGAATCGATCACCCAGTCGATGCGATTGAGCACCTGATCGCGTCCCTCTTCGAGCGCCCGGATACGGCTCTCGGCCTTCTCGAGCTCTGCAAGCAGCCGGTCGCGTTCACTTTCGAGCTTCACCACACGCGCGAGCAGCGCAGCCGGATCGATCGTGGACGGGATCTCCGCAGGCGCGCGCCTTGCCGATGTCTTGGTCTTGCTGCTCGCGCCGCGAGCTTTTTTGGCGGTCGCCGCGGATTTCTTCGCGGCCTTGGACGCTGGCTGCTTCGATGTAAGCGCCTTGGAGGCGGGCGACTTACGCGACTTACCGCTGCCACGCTCGCTCATGTCGAACCTTCCCGTCAGCGGAAAGTGGCAACCGTGCGCCGCGCACAATCCCCCCGCCGAACAAAACTTAAGTGTCGCGCCACCTGTGCGTCAATCGCGATCAAAGTAGATAAGGCATGCAATGAACTGATCGTGTCACTCGTGCACGCAATGCTCAACCGCGCAATGGCTCCCCGATCGGGATCGCCGATATAATAAC
Source organism: Pseudomonadota bacterium (assembly GCA_023410905.1). Lineage (GTDB taxonomy): Bacteria > Pseudomonadota > Alphaproteobacteria > Rhizobiales > Hyphomicrobiaceae. The sequence goes on along the minus strand of JAEYPL010000170.1, from coordinate 21,384 downwards.
GATGGCCTGCGCCATTGGAAAATCGTCCGTAATTGTTAGATCGATCCGCGCTTCATACCCAGGCGGCGTGATGCGCGCGAGCTGAGCTGCCGCACCGCCGGTCAGTTCCAGCGTCGGGCGCCCCGACGGCAGATTGACGACACCCATGTCACGCCAGAACACGCCTTTACGCAATCCTGTGCCGAGCGCCTTCGAGCACGCCTCTTTCGCGGCGAAGCGCTTCGCGTAGGATGCTGCGCGCTGCCGGCGTCGATCGGACCTTTTCCGTTCGACGTCCGTGAAAATCCGATTGAGAAAGCGATCACCGTAAAGCTCGATCGTGCGCTCGATGCGGCGGATGTCGATGACATCATTGCCGAGACCGAGGATCATGGCGCGCGCGCCTCGCGCATAAGGCGGCTCATATGCTCGATGGCCGGCCGCAAGCCGATCATGATGGCCTCGCCCATGAGAAAATGCCCGATATTGAGCTCGGCAATCTCGGGAAGGCGCGCGACCTCACCGACAGTATTGTACGTGAGGCCATGTCCTGCGTGCACTTCGAGACCAGCGGCGTGCGCCTCGCGCGCGCCTTTCCTCAGGCGCTGCACCTCATGCTCGACGCGCTGCCAGTCGTTCGCGAGCGCGTGCTCGCAATACGTGCCCGTGTGCAGCTCGACGATGTCGGCGCCAAGCTTCGCCGCGGCCTCGATCGGCGCGCGATCCGGTTCGATGAAAAGCGAAACGCGGATGCCAGCCGCCTTGAGCTCGCCGATGCAGCGCTCGAGGAAGTTGCCGGCCCCGACCACATCGAGGCCGCCCTCGGTCGTCCGCTCCTCGCGTTTCTCCGGCACCAGACAGCAGGCATGCGGCACGGTCTTCAGCGCAATGGCCAGCATCTCGGGCGTTGCCGCCATCTCGAAATTGAGCGGGCGCGTGATCTCGGCCTTGAGGCGCGCGATGTCGTCGTCGCGGATATGGCGGCGATCCTCACGCAAGTGCGCCGTGATGCCGTCAGCGCCGGACTCGATGGCAAGGTGCGCGGCGCGCACGGGATCGGGATGCGGCCCGCCGCGCGCATTGCGCACTGTGGCGACATGATCGACGTTGATGCCGAGGCGCAGCGCCGTGGGCAATGATCGGGCTTGTGACATGACGTGCGGCTTCGCCTCTTATGGCCGGCGCAGCCATGTGGGCCTTGCGTCAAGCCTGCTGTTGGCGGCGCGTATGGAATACCTCGGCCGCCCGGCGGCCTATGAAATAGAGGGCCGAGCCGGAAATCAACCCCAGCACGAGGCTGCCGACGAAGAGTGGTTTAAGGATTGGCCACAGGAGCTTGCCGGCCGCATCGAGTGCGCTCAGCGGGTCCATGCGGGAGGTCGACGTTTCAGCAAGCCGCGTGAGCGTGCGCTGGAACTCCTCGACCGTCATGGCGCCCGTCTCACCGAGCAGCATGATCCCGAGGAGATACGAACCGACCCACATCGCCGGCCACGTCAGTGGATTGCCGGCCCAGGTCCCGAGCACGGCGGCGCCTACATTGGCGCGTCCGAGCCAGGCGATCGCGACGGCCATGAACATCTGAACGCCGAGCACCGGCAGAAACGCAACGAACACGCCCGTCGCAAGGCCAAGCCCCACGGCATGCGGCGTCGTCTCAAGACGCAGGATCGACGCCCATGCGCGGCTCACGCTCCGCCCTTCCATACTGCCGTTCCTGTCGTGATGGCCGAACGTCCCGACACGCCGATAAGGCCAGATCGTCATGGCGCTGCACTCGCGTTGGAAAGTTGATGCTACATGGGCGCCGTTTACGGCTCCCTTGTGACGCAACGCGTGTACTGGAGACACACCTCAGGCAAATACGCGCTCAACCTTGCTCACAACCGACTTGCTCTTGAGCCCGTTGATGATGCGGTTGAGATGCGCGAGATCGAAGACCTCGACCTCGATCAGCATCTCCGTGAAGTCGGCGCCGCGGTGCAGCATCCGGAGGTTGTCGATATTGCCATCATCCTCGCCGATCACTTGTGCAATCTGCGCGAGCGTCCCCGGCTCGTTCAGCACCGTCACAGAAATACGAGCGGGAAAGCGCTCCGGCGCCTCCTGGTTGATATCCCAGGTGACATCGATCCAACGCTCGTGCTCGAACTCACTCAGACGCGGAGAATGGATCTGGAAGATGCGGATTCCCTCCCCGGGCGTCAAGACACCGACAATGCGGTCCCCGGGCACGGCCCCGCCGGGCTCGAAGGACACTGGCACGTCATTGCGAATCCCGCGGATGACAATGCCTTTCCCCGCGGCACCACTGACGCCGCCCGTGCTGCTGCTCGTCGGCCAGCGGAACTTGAGACCCATCACCTTGGAAAGATTGAACCAACCCTCTTCGCCACCTTCGCCGTTCTCGTAGCGATTGCGCGGCCGCACGCGCGACGCCGACGGCAGTTGCTCGGCGGCTTCCGGTGCGATGGCTCGAATCACATCGGCGATCGGCAGCTCACTGCGTCCAACCGCGGCGTGTACGTCATCGACCGTCTTGTGCGTGAGCCGCGCCAGCGCCCGGCGCAGGCGATCGTCGGAATAGTCCTGGCCGATCTTGGCAAAAGCAGAGCTCAGCAGACGGCGCCCCAGCTCGGCGTACTGACGACGGAGCGAGTCGCGCGCGGCACGCCGGATCGAGCTCCGCGCCTTACCCGTGACGGCAATGCGCTCCCAGGCTGCGGGCGGCGTGCGGCTCGCCGAGGTGAGGATGTGAACCTCGTCACCATTGCGCAGCTGCGTCGAGAGCGGCATCTGGCGGCCGTTGATGCTCGCGCCGACGCAAGAGTTCCCGACATCCGTGTGGACGGCATACGCGAAATCGATCGGCGTCGCGCCCTGCGGCAGAGCGATGAGCCGCCCCTTGGGCGTGAAGCAGAAGACCTGGTCGTGAAACAGCTCGAGCTTCGTGTGCTCGAGGAATTCCTCGGAGTTGTCACCTTCGAGCAGCGTCTCGACGAGGCGGCGCAGCCAGATGTACGGCCCCATTTCGCGCATAGCCTCGGGCGTCGCCGCCTTGCCGTTCATGCGCGATAGATCCTTGTAGAATGTGTGGGCGGCGACACCGTACTCGGCCGTCCCGTGCATTGATGCCGTACGCAACTGCAGCTCGACGCGCTGATGGCGTGGCCCGACAATCGTCGTGTGAATCGAACGATAACCGTTCTGCTTCGGCGTCGAGATGTAGTCCTTGAAGCGGCCCGGCACCGCGCGCCAGGTCGTGTGGACGAGGCCAAGCACGCGGTAACAGTCTTCGGTCGTGCTGCAGATCACGCGAAAGCCGTAGAGATCCGAGAGCTGCTCGAGTGAGATCTGGCGGTTCTGCATTTTGCGCCAGATCGAGTACGGCTTCTTCTCGCGTCCGGTCACCTCGGCGCTGAAGTTGGCTTCGCCGAGCTTTGCGATGAGGCTCTGGCGAATTTCCTCGACAAGGCCCTGGTTGTTCTCGTTCAGGCGGTCGAGGCGCTCGCGCACCGTCCTATAGGCTTCGGGATGAAGCCAGCGGAAGGCCAGATCCTCGAGCTCTTCGCGCATGGCCTGAATGCCCATACGGCCGGCGAGCGGCGCATAGATCTCCAGGGTCTCCTCGCTGTTGCGCCGGCGGCTCTCGGGCGACATGTGCTCGAGCGTGCGCATGTTGTGCAGGCGATCGGCCAGCTTGACGAGCAGGACACGGATATCGGTCGAGATGGCGACCAGAAGTTTTCTGAAGTTCTCGGCCTGCTCGGCCTTCTTGGAGACGAGGTCGAGGCGCTTGATCTTGGTGAGGCCGTCAACGAGCACGCCGATCTCGGGCCCGAAGAGCTGGTCGATCTCGGCGCGTGTCGCCTCGGTGTCCTCGATCACATCGTGCAGAAGTGCGGTCGCGATCGTGGCGTCATCGAGCTTCAGATCGGTCAGGATCGCCGCGACTTCGAGCGGATGAGAGAAATAGGGATCGCCCGAAGCCCGCTTCTGATGGCCGTGCGCGCGCATGGCGTAGACGTAGGCGCGATTGAGCAGAGTCTCGTCGGCCTTCGGATCATAGCGAAGGACGCGCTCGACCAGCTCGTACTGACGCATCATGGCGTTTCAAGCCTCTGCACCCGCCGCCTCTGCACCCGCCGCCTCGGCCCAACGTGCGCGTGCTGGCCGGCGCGCGATATCTCTCCTCATGAACCATAAGCATGAGTCTTCGCCGCGGCTAGCTGGAGCCGCGGCGCCGGATCCGACAACGCTGAATGGAAACGCGGAAGCTCAGCGACCCCGCGCGCCGCCGCTCCCGCCGCCGCCGCCACCACCACCGCCAATCGACGAGGGCTCGATCGGCGCCATGCTTTCCATGGCACGCAGGAGCTGCTCTTCCGACATGCTGATCTGATCGATCGCGTTGTCGGCCGACTGGTCGTCGCGGCCGAGTTGCTGGCGACTGCGATCGGCACCAATGAGCGGGGCAGCGCCTGCCTCCGGCTCGTCGATCTCGACGTTCTTCTGAATGGAGTGAATAAGGCTCTCGCGGAGGTCATCGGCCGGGACGGTTCGCTCGGCCACTTCACGCAGAGCGATCACAGGGTCTTTGTCGTTGTCGGGCTCGACGGTCAGATGCGAGCCCGAGGCGATCGCCCGGGCGCGATGAGCCGCAAGCAGCACCAGTTCGAACCGATTGGGGACCTTGTCCACGCAATCTTCAACCGTGACACGCGCCATCGCTGTTCAATCCTCGATTGTCTGATGTCGGTTATGGTTTAGGGCGCAACAGTCGGCGCCTGCGGGCCCTTTGACCCTCTCGCGGGCTTAATGCCACGAATATCCCGTTGAATCAAGCTGGCCGGATGCCGCGTTGGAGCGCCGGATGACGCCGCAGCAGGGCCCCGGCCGTGAGCCCGAGAACGGGATGACGCCAATGCGGCGCGATCTCCGCGAGGGGCACCAGGACGAACCCGCGCTCATGCATAAGCGGATGCGGCAGGACCAGGGGACCACCTGACCGATTGAGCGCCGGCCAGTTCAGCACTCGGCCGTCATAGTCAATAATGTCGAGGTCCAGCGGACGGGCGCTCCAACGCTCCCGGTTACGCCGTCCGGCCTTGCGCTCTATGGCCTTGACAGCGCGCAGAAGCCCCCCTAGCGGCAGATCCGTACGTGCCAGGACGACGGCATTGTAGAATTCCGGCATAAGTCCTGCGCCCGGATGCGGCAGGGTGCGGTAAATTAGCGAACGCGCGATAATAAAAACCTGGTTTTGCTCAAGTATGTGCAGTGCACGGTGAAGTGTAGCTTCAGGCGTCCCCCAGCAGCCCGGCACGTTAGAACCAAGCGATATAACGCAGTTTGAGCTACGCACCGCATTGATAGGGTTATGCGAATCATTCCGATATGCAGTCCAAACGGACATTTGCGTCTGCCTGTGAAGAGACTAAGATGTGGCGAAGTATCACTTCAAATCGCGCGTTCTGCTCTATATATGGTTTCATAATCTTGCGTACCCGAGCCGCTCCGCGCTTATGGCGCACACTCGCTCGCGTTACGCGGCACTCCTATGACGCCCGGCTTCGTGTCGGGCCAACAATGAAAAGGCAAGTCTCCGATGTTTTTCTACCCAACAGAGCGCATCGCGCTGTTCATTGATGGGGCAAACCTGTACGCGACGGCCAAGGCGCTTGGTTTCGATATCGACTACAAGAATCTTCTCGGTGTCTTCCGCAACAAGGGCTATCTCGTCCGCGCCCTTTACTACACGGCGCTTGTCGAGGATCAGGAATATTCATCCATCCGGCCACTGATCGACTGGCTCGATTACAACGGCTACACGATGGTGACCAAGCCCACCAAGGAGTTCACCGACGCGTCCGGCCGGCGCAAGATCAAGGGCAATATGGACATCGAGCTCACTGTCGATGCCATGGAGCTGGCGCCAAAGCTCGATCACGTCGTGCTCTTTTCCGGTGATGGCGACTTCCGCAGCCTCGTCGCCGCCTTGCAGGCCAAGGGCCTGCGCGTCAGCGTCGTCTCTACGTTGCAGACGCAGCCGCCCATGGTCGCCGACGAGCTGCGCCGTCAGGCGGATCAGTTCATCGACATCGCCGACCTCGAGAAGGACATCTGCCGCGATCCGAGCCAGCGCATCCCGCGCGAAGCGCGCGAGACGCGCCTCGCGCAGTTCCGTGCGCAGCGTGAGGGCGTCGGCTCTCCCCAGGGCCAGGACGACTCAGTAGACAACTGAGAGCCTTCTCAGACGCAGGACATCAACGGCGTCGCGCTCAACGGGGCTCGGCGCCGTTATCATTATGGGCGATAGAAACGCGCTTCAGCGCGCCTTGCGGCTCACAAGCTCGTTCAGCCACGCGAGCACTTCGCGCGGGTGCGCGTCCGGCGGATGCACGGGATAGAACGTCCGCACAATTCGACCATTGCGAACTACAATCGTCAGCCGCGCGAGATAGACAGTGCCGTCTGTCTCGAATGTCGGAAGCGATAGAGCTTCACGCAGCCGCCCCTCGGCATCGCTCACGAGCGCGAACGGCAGCGTCATGCGCTCCGCGAATTCGCGCTGCCACTCCGTTGCCTGCCCGGAGATGCCGAACACGCGCGCGGACATTTGCTCGAAGGCGCGATAGAGATTGCGGAAGCCTTCAGCTTCCGGCGTCGATCCATGAGCACCTGGAATGTCGTCCCAGCCCGGTGGATTTGCTAGGCCCGGCCGTCCAGTCCACGGGTAAACGAACAGGATGGCCCAGCCGTCGAGGGTGCCGAAGTTGACCTCGCCGCCATCAGTCGTCGGAAGTGCGATGTCCGGCATCGCACGATCGCGCACGAGATGACGCGCGCGTCCGTCATCGGCGGGTGCTGGAAATGGCCATGTCATCGCTGCACGCTCTCCCCGAGATAGCGGTAGTGGTACGTGCCGGCAGCGGTATATCCGAGAGCTGCATAGAGGCCTTGCGCGGGCGTGTTCGTCGTCACGGCTTGCAGCCCGATCGTGTGCGCCCCCTGCGAAGTGCCCCACACTTCGAGCGCCGACATGACCGCCGAAGCTGCTCCCTGGCGCCGCGCCGAGCTTGACGTCCCGACGCACTCGGCGATCACCGCACCCTCATGCAGCACACCGAGCGCCGTCGCGATCGTCTCTCCATCGCGTCGCGCTTCGGCGAACGTACAAGGGGCCGGCACACGCGCCAGGATCGCCTCCGCAAATGGCCGACGATCCGGCGTAATGTTACTGAGATAGACCGCCAGCCATCCCTGTGAGGGCCTCGCGTTGAGGGTGACGTGCTCCGGCATGGCCATGGACGCCACGGGCTTGACGAGCGTCGTCACAGGATCGTGGATCACATAGCCGCGCGCTTCGAGCCGTGTGTCGAGATCATCGGGCTCGGAGAGCGGGAAGCCGACCTGAAAGCGCACGGGCGCATCGCGATCGCGGTAGAGACGTTCGATCTCGTCGATCGTACGCTCGACATTGCGGCCCCGATAATGGAGCGCGGAAACGGAATTCGCGCGCTGCGAGCCGCCGCCCGAGTAACGCCACAGCCAGCCATCGACATCGCGCGTCGCGCCCGCAGGCCAAGCGCGCACTGCCGCACCTTCGATGGCCAGAAGACGCTCGCGTTCGGACGGCGCCCCTGCCATCAGCCCTTTTCCCGCATGAGCCGAGCCTTCTGGCGCTGCCAGTCGCGCTTGGCCGACGTCTCACGCTTGTCGTGCAGCTTCTTGCCCTTCGCGAGACCGAGCCTGAGTTTCGCGCGACCGCGAGCATTGAAATAGAGCTCGAGGGGGATCAGCGTCATACCCTCGCGTTGTACAGCCTGGGAGAGCTTGTCGATCTCGCGGCGATGCAGGAGCAGCGGACGCGGCCGGCGCGGCGCGTGCTGAAAGAAGCTTCCCGCGAGCTGATACTCAGGAATGTACGCGTTCACGAGCACGAACCCGCCGCCCTCGGCGGAGGCATAGCTCTCGACGATGTTCGCCTGCCCCTTGCGCAGGGACTTCACCTCGGTTCCCGTCAGCGAAATGCCGGCCTCGAACGTATCCTCGATGAAATACTCGAAGCGGGCGCGCCGGTTCTCGGCGACCACCTTGCGGTCGTCATCATCCTTCTTCGACATGGCTCATGCTTCTCGTAAGTGTCCCGAAAGCATTCGGGCTGCCCGCACTATATAGGGGCAGCCCGATCCATTGGACACCGTCGTGTGTGTTCGCTACTCGGCAGCCTTGACCTCGAGCAGCCCCGCGTGGACGAGCGCGGCATCGACCACCTTCTTGCTGGCATCGCCGAGCGGCGCCAGCGGCAGACGGCATTCCGGGCTCTCGATCACGCCGAGGCGCCATGCGGCATACTTCACCGGCCCCGGGTTCGTCTCGCAGAAGAGCGCGCCGTGCAGCGGGATCAGAATGTCCTGGATTTCCAATGCGCGGCGGAAATTGCCGGCGAGGCAGGCATTCTGGAACTCCGCACAAAGTTTCGGCGCGACATTCGACGTCACCGAGATGCAGCCGTTGCCGCCGTGCGCCATGTAGCCAAGCGCGGTCGCATCCTCGCCCGAGAGCGCGGCGTGCGGCTTGCGGATGAGTAGGCGATGCTGCGACTGGCGCTCCATGTTCGCGGTGGCATCTTTGATGCCGCCGAAGTTCTTGAGCTCCGAGATCCGCGCCATGGTCTGCGCGGAGATGTCGACCACCGTGCGGCCCGGCACGTTGTAGACGATGAAGGGCAGGTCCACCGCGTCGCTGATGGCTTTGAAATGGAGGAAGAGCCCCTCCTGCGTCGGCTTGTTGTAGTAGCCGGTCGAATGCAGCGCCGCGTCGGCCCCCGCCTTCTTGGCGAATTCCGTGAGCTCGATGGCCTCCTCGGTGGAGTTCGAGCCGGCGCCGGCGATGACGGGCACGCGCTTCCTCGCCGTGCGAACGCACAACTCGACGACGTGCATGTGCTCGTCGTGGCTGAGCGTCGGCGTCTCGCCGGTGGTACCAACCGGGACCAGGCCGTGTGAGCCCTGCGTGATCTGCCAGTCGACGAAGCGCTGGAAGCTCTGGTCGTCGACTTTGTTGTTTTTGAACGGCGTGACCAGCGCTGTGAACGAACCTTTGAACATGGTTTTCCTCCGCTCGTTGTTCGCTGTTGCACGCCGCGGCACCCGCTTTGGTACAAGATACCAAGGCCCGCCTTGCCGATCCTCTAAGATGGCAGGGCGCAGCACACGCTAACGTGGTTTCTGTATGTCACATTTCGGACCTGCCCGAAAGACTGCACGTTTCATGCCTATGCTGATCCGATGACCAGAGATAACGATTCGATAACAGCAGCTGGGGGGAGCTACAGGATGCCGGACACCGCGAAGCCAGCACGGCACTTCGGCCGGGTCGGTGGGCGCATGTGCCAGTGGCATCTCGTCGGTGCGCTCGCCGCGCTGCTCGTGGCCACGCCGCCGCCCCTGACGGTTGTCTCCAGTACAGCCAGCGCCCAGAACCGCGATAAGAGCGCCAAGGCCAAACCTGCAGCCAGTAAGGCCGCACCGAAGAAGGCCGCGGCCAAGGCATCCAAGGACGCAAAGCCACCGCTCCCGGACCCGAGCCCCAAGCGGACTGCGGAAGCAAAGCCAAGCGTCGTCGACGAGGACGGCGGACCGGCCCCGCCAGTGAGTACGGCGACCGCCATCCGTGCGGCCGTCCCCGATTCGCCGGAGGCGGACTACTACGCCACCATGGACAAGCTCATCGCGCCGCTCCGTGATAACAGGCTGTCGGAGGCCGATGGACAGGCGCTCAAGAACGCGCTCGGTGCGGTCGATCGAAACGATCTCGTGGAGGCGAACGAGCAAGCCGCCAAACTCAGCGAGCCCGCATTGCGGACCCTCGTCACCTGGTACGCACTCCGCAAGGGCATAGGCGCGCCGGCGGACTACACCAAGTTTCTCGCCGACAACGCCGCCTGGCCGGACGGCACCCTGCTGAGGCGCCGCTCGGAGCAGCAGCTTCTTTCTGCCGGTGGGCCCGCCAAGGAAATCGTAGCGTTCTTCGGGGCCAATCCACCGCTGTCCGGCGCGGGCACGATCGCACTCGCCTCCGCGCACCTTGCGCTCGGCGATGAAGCACGCGCCAAGGCCATGGCCGTCAAGGCTTGGCGCGAGCACGACATTCCCGCGGCGTCCGAGACCGGCTTTCTCGCGCGTTTCGAACGTTTCCTGACACCGGCCGATCATCGCCGCCGGCTCGATACGCTTCTGATCGACGAAGGCCGCTTTGCTGCCCAGCGCACACCGCGGGTTGCAGCCGCACGTCGCTTGCTGCCGAAGTTCGAGGATGTTGAGCGCAAGAAAGCCGAGGCGCGTATCGCCGTCTATGCCCGCGCTGGCAATGCCGCAAAGCTCATGGCGAGCCTGCCCGCGAGTGCCAAGGAACCGGCTTCCGCCGATTGGGGCCTGCTCTTCCAGCGTGTTCAGCTCGCCCGCAGCCAGGGTAAGGAGGACGAGGTCGCGCGCCTCCTGCGTCTTGCACCCAATGACGCTGCCCTGCTCGTCGATCCCGATGCCTGGTGGCTGCACCGGCGCTGGGCCATCTACGAGTATCTCGGCGCGAGCCGCTACAAGGACGCCTACGACATCGCGCGCGCGCCGGGTCCGCTGACCGTCAACCCGATCAAGGATGCAACCTTCCTCGCCGGTTGGATCGCGCTCCGCCATCTCAAGGATACGAAGGGCGCGCTACCGCATCTCGCAGCGTCACGCGAAAACGCTGATGGGCCGCTAAGCGCGGCCCGTGGCAACTACTGGCTCGCCCGTGCGCACGAAGCTCTCGGCCAGAAGTCGGAAGCAACGCGCTTCTACGAAGAGGCGGCCGCGCGCATCGACACTTTCCATGGCGCGCTCGCGCGCCAGAAGCTCAATCCCGGGCACTTGGATGCCCCCATTCCGCTGCCAGCCATGCCCTCGTCAGCAGAGGCTGACGCGTTCAATGGCAATCCGCTGCTGCGTGCGGCCATGTTCGCGCATCATGCCGATGTCGGCCGCGGTATCTCCCGCATTATCGTCGCGCATCTGCGCTCGACGCTGAAGAGCGAGGCGGAAGTCGCGATGCTCGCCCATCTCGCCAATGCGATCGGCGACCATCAGATGGCCGTGCGCGTCGGCAAGACCGGCGTCGCGCGCGACATGAACCTCTATGCCTACTCCTATCCCGTGCACCCATTCCCCGAGTACAAGCCGCTCCGCGAGTCGCCGGAGCGAGCGATGCTGCTCGCCATCGTTCGCCAGGAAAGCGAGTTCAATCCGGAGATCATCTCGCACGCGGGTGCGCGCGGTCTCATGCAGGTCATGCCGATCACGGCGCGGCACATCTGTCGCGATCACAAGATCAAGTGCGACATACCCAGACTGATCACCGACAAGAGCTACAATGCCATGATCGGCAGCGCCTACATCGGCGATCGCAAGAAGGAGTTTGACGGCAGCTACGTGCTGACGCTCGCGGGTTACAATGCGGGTCCGGGGCGCGCGCGCCAGTGGATGCGCCGCTTCGGCGATCCGCGCACGAAGGATGTGGATCCGATCGATTGGATCGAGATGATCCCCTTCGAGGAGACGCGCGACTACGTCAAGAAGGTGCTCTCGAACATCCAGATGTACCGCGCCCGTCTCGGCGAGAAGACGCCCGTGCGGCTCGTGTCGGATCTGAAGCGGTAGCGTTACTTGCCTCCCGGACAGCCATTTCCCCCTCTCCCCATTCCTTCAATGGGAGAGGGTCGGGGTGAGGGGCGGCGGCATACGCCGATCTCAGCATGTGTGCCGCCCCTCATCCTAGCCTTCTCTCCGTAAGGACGGGGAGAAGGGACACGAAGCTACTTACAGCGCGAAAGGAAGCCGCGATCATAGTGGAAATGATCGCGATGCAGCGCGTTGAACTCCGGCCCGATGGCGACACGGAAATAGCGGCACGCGCGCGCGTGAATCTCGCGCAGAAAGCGCGCCTCCGCCCCCGATCCCGACCAATGACGCAGGACACTGATCTGGCGACCGTTGGCCAGTGTGAATGCAGAGATATCGAGCGCATTGGCCGTCGCGTGCTCGCTGCGTACATCGGACCATGTTCTGCGCCCGCGAATGTTTCGGCAGGCGAACGTGCCCATCTGCTGGACCGAGGTGACACGGGAGCCGAAGATTTCTTGCGCGAGGGGTTGCACGTCGTGCGCCATCCACATGGCGATGCCGGCCGCGACTTCGCACGACACCGTGCCGACGCTCAGTGACGCACCGCCTGCACTGGAGATGCGCACGGCATTTTCCCAGCCACAGCCATCCTTGATGGGGTTGTCGCGCACCGGCGTCGCGCTGATCACGGGCTGGCGGAGCACACGCGCACACAGCGCGCGGTCACGTTTCAGCTCGGCAATGCGCCAGTCGACGAACCACGCATTCGGCACGCTGAGATCGAGCGCCGGCAACGGGCTCAAGGCCGGTGGCAGCACGCCCTGCCGCATGACGAGAAAGAATCCGACGGCGAGAAGCACCAGCAGCAGCGTTATGCGCGTACGCGGCGCGCGCCGAGGCCGCTTGGTGACCGTCGTGCTCGATTGATCCGGCTTATTCTCGGTATCAGCCACCCGGTGGCGCGCCCCCGCATCCCCTGATGGTCTTCAATAGCGCGTGCCACCATAGAGACACAACGGGTCGAGCACGGGTGTTTCGCGCGGACCTTCCTTGCGCACGGCGAGGGCGAGCAGCTTCTCTCTGAGATCACGCGCGCCGACCGGCGGCTGGCCGTGTTGTGCACACGCCGCGAGACCGGCTGCGAGTGCGACAGCCTCGGTCGCATCGGCGGCCGTCGGCACGATACCTGGGAACCACGACCCTCCACGCCCCAGCATCAGGGCATCAATGCGCGGCGCGCCGGGCCGCGCGAGCGTGCCGCGCTCCACGGTCTCGTTCACCGCCGCAACGATCAGCGCACCCTTGAGATTGAGTGCGGCCGGAAACTGCGCCCGGCCCTGCGCGGCGGCATCGGCATTCCCCACGGGCAGGATCAGCAGATGATCGGGCACCTGCTCAGCGGCCTGCTGGAAGAACTCCCAGGTCTCGCGGCTCTCGCCCCAGAGCGGTACGGCGACGATGCGCGCCGGCGTCGAGCCCGTGAAGGCAAGCGCCCGCGCCAACATGACCTTGTCATTGGCATCGACGCGCACGGGCACGAGGCGCGCATGGCGGTAGGTCGAGAGAATGCGGCGCGCGAGGAGCGTGTCGACAGCTCCGTCGTGGTTCTCGGGCAACGAGGTCGCCGCGTAGGGCCTGTTGTCATTATCGATGAGGTCGAGGCCGATGATCTCGCCCTCGCCATCGCGCGCGAGGCGGTCCTTGATCTCGGGGTGCGTATAGTCGATGCCGGTCGCGATGAGCGCGATCGCGATGCCACCCGGATCGACACCCGGCGGCACAGGCGGCTTCACGCGCTGGGCCTGCGCGAGCGCGGTCTCGCAAAGCGCAAAAGCCAGCACCACAACAGCCATCGCGCCGACGCAACGCCGCCACAACGTCAACTCGAAGGCCTCGTCCGCCATCATGCGTGAATTCCGCGCGGCTTCAGGAGTTGCATCAGCTTATCTGCCTCGGCCAGATCTGCGGGCGAATTCACATTCATGAACGGGTCGACCGTACGGCCATCCAGCTCGAAAAGCGAAAAATCTACCGTGCGCGCCCCTTGCATCTCAACCCAACGCTGCACCCGGCGCTCACCCGTCGCCAGGGCACGCGAGAGATCATCAGTGATGCCGAGCGGCCACAATGCGGCAACGGGGTGCGACTGACCGTCCGATCGCGCGACCACGATCCGGTCGCCAGCCCCCTGAGCGCTGAGCAATCGCGCGACGAGATCCAAAGGGATGAACGGCGCATCGCTCGCGACAGTGGCAACATGGCTCGCCCGGGTGTCGCCAGCCCAGCGCAGGGCGGCCAGAATTCCGGCCAGCGGTCCGGGATAATCCGGCGTTTCATCCGCGATCACAGGGAGAGCAAAAGCCGCAAAGCGCGCCGGATCGCCGTTGGCATTGATGGCGACACGTGCGACCTGCGGGACAAAGCGCGCGAGCACGTGCGCCAGCATGGGCTGCCCGGCAAGGTCGAGAAATGCCTTTTCGCGCCCGCCCATGCGCAGCGAGCGCCCGCCAGCGAGCACGACGCCCACTATGCCTTCACGAGTTGTGCCGCTCATCTACGCACTCTACCAGCGCCGATACCCGGCCCATAGCCGCAGCGGAACTTATGTCCCATCGAGGGTAAAGAAGCATTTACGCCACAGGTGTCGACCGTACACCGCCTTGCGCCTGCCGCCCTCTTCCCCGAGAGTGGCGCGCCTTCCATGATCGCGCCGCCCTTCGAGGATCGGACGGAGCCCCATGCCAAGCACTGCCGCCCTGCTCCAGCACTGGTACTTCCATGTGCCGAACCTGATCCTCGCCGCGCTCATGTATCTGATGGCGACCTATTACGTCCTCATGCTCGCCTTCGGCTGGACGCAGCACGCACAGGGCGCGTTCCTGCGCGTCTTCCACGGCATCTTGAACCCCGTGCTGCGGACGGTGCGCTTTATCACGCCGCGTATTGTTCCCAACGGGACCATCCCCGTGTTCGCCGTGGTGTGGCTCGCGGCGCTTCGTGTGCTGCTGTACTGGGGCGTCTCGCTGGCCGGCATTCGCCCGAGCATCGGAGCCTGAACGATGCACGCAAACGACGCGCCGCAATTCACCTTCATGCGTCTCGTGCTGCTCGCGGGCGTCATCTTCCTCGCGGTTTTCAACGGGAACTGGCTGGCAAACTGGCAGTGGCTTTCTGAAGGACGATGGTCGTCACCGGCCTTCGATCCATTGCTGTTCTTGCTGACGCCCTTCCTGCGCGGCACACCGCTCGGCACGCCCATGGGCTTCTACTATACGACCGGCGTGATGCTCTCGCTGCTGACCTTCATTGTCTCGGGGCTGCCGGCAGCGCTGTATGAGCGCCTGCTCCGGCGAAGCACGAGCACGGTCGTCTCCATGCTCATTTGGCTGGCAGCGGCGGCACTGCTGACCTACCCCGCCTACAAGGCATGGCAGGAGGCCTTCTGAACGGGCTGGCTCAGCTGGCGAGCTTAGCCGCTGCCCGCGCGGCAATAGCGGCGCGCTCCGCCTGACGCTTGGCCGCCGACGCCCGCGCGCGCTCCGTCACTACCGGGCCAGCGCCTTCAGGCGAGCCCGCATTGAACGGCGGATGCGGATCGTACTCGATGCCGAGTTGAATGGCCTTCGCCAGATCCTCGCTGAAAGCCTCGGCCGCAACGCGCAGCGCGAAATCGATGCCGGCAGTCACCCCGCCACCCGTAATGACATTGCCATCGACGACCACGCGCTCCGCAACCGGCGTCGCACCGAATGCCGAAAGCAACTCGTGGCTCATCCAGTGTGTCGTCGCCCGCTTGCCCTTGAGCAGGCCCGCCGCGCCAAGCACCAGCGCGCCCGTGCATACGCTCGTCACGTACCGCGCGCCCGGCGCCTGCTTGCGCAGGAATGCGAGTGTTTCGGCATCTTCCATGAGCGGGTTCATTCCCGCCCCGCCCGGCACGCAAATGAGATCGAGCTGCGGACAATCCGCAAAGGTCGTATCGGGCACGATCCGCATGCCACCACCCGCTTTGACCGGCTCCAGCGTCTTCCAGATCAGCCGCACTTCGGCCTCCGGAAACTTCGTGAAGACCTCGTAGGGGCCGGTCATATCGAGCTGGGTGATGTCCGGGAATAGCAGGAGGCCAATGCGAAAGGGCATGGTCACGGTCCTTGATCTGGCGGCACGTGGGGGCAACAATCCGCGCGCCCGAACACAACCACGAACAAGCAGAATGGAGCAAGTCCCATGGCAGCCACGATGGCGACGACCGAAGAGATCCTGCGGCGCGAGACGCGGGCGCTCGTCTTCGACCTCTATGGCACGGTCGTCGACATGCAGTCGGGGCTCACGACAGCAGTAACGCCGTTCCTTAAGAAGAAGGGCTGGGAGGGCAATCCCTCGAGCTTCGTGACGTGGTGGCGGCGCACGCACTTCGAGGACAGCATGATCGATGCGCTGCTCGATCGCGGGCACACGCCCTACCGCCAGATCGGCCATCGCGCCGTGTCGCAGGTCATGGACCGCTGCGGCATCGCGCACACGCAGGACGACGTGACGTGGCTCGTCTCACAGATTGAGCAGTTGAAGCCCTTTCCCGATGTGATCGCCGCCCTCAACCAACTCAAGACGCGCTACAAGCTCGTCATTCTCTCGAATGGCGATCGCGACATGCTGGAGAACGCGCGCCCGCACATCGGCTTTCCCTTCGACCGGTTCATTTCCGTGCAGGAGGCCGGCTACTTCAAGCCGCACTTCGCGACCTATGCCGCGGCGGAAGACATCATCCATGCCGAGTGGCCCGAGATCGAGCGCTCCAGTATCATCTTCGTCGCCAACCATGCCTTCGACTGCATCGGCGGCAAGGCGCACGGCTTCCGCTCTGTGTTCGTCGATCGGCGCAAGCGGCCCTTCGGCCAGTCACCCCATCAGCCTGACCTGATCGTCGCGAATTTCGCCGAACTCGCGGCTACACTCGCACCGCAAGCCTAAGCGCCGATCACAGATCCAAGCAGGAGCACACTCGAATGCCGACTCTGCCGCCGGCCATGCCGGGAATGCCGCTCTCCGAGGTGGACACTCCGGCTCTGCTGATCGATCTCGATGCCTTCGAGCGCAATCTCAAACGCATGGCCGATGCGGTCGCGAAGGCCGGCGTGCGCCTGCGCCCGCACGCGAAGACGCACAAGTCGCCGATCATCGGCCAGAAGCAGATCGCACTCGGTGCCGTGGGTTTGTGCTGCCAGAAAGTCTCGGAAGCGGCCGTGATGGTCGAGGGTGGTGTGCAGGACGTGCTCGTCTCGAACGAAGTGATCGGCGCCCGCAAGCTCGATCGGCTCGCTGCCCTCTCGCGCCAGGCCCGCGTCATCGGCTGTGTCGACAATCCACTCGGCGTTTCATCCATGGCAGCCGCCGCAGAGCGCCAGGGCGCGCGTGTCGATGTGCTCGTCGAGATCAATGTCGGCGCGAGCCGCTGCGGCGTCGATCCCGGCGAACCGGCGGTCGCACTCGCGCAGTCGATCGCGCGCGAAAAGCATCTGCGTTTCGCGGGCCTGCAAGCCTATCAGGGACGCGCGCAGCACTTCCGAACGATCGAAGAACGCCGCACAGCCATTGACGAGGCCATCGCACGCAGCGCTGCGACGGTGAAGGCCCTGAAAGCGGCCGGCCTCTCCTGCGATATCGTCGGCGGCGCCGGTACGGGAACGTTCGAACTCGAAGCAGCCAGCGGCGTCTACAATGAGCTGCAGGCCGGCTCGTACATCTTCATGGATGCCGATTATGCCCGCAACAAGCGCGCCGACGGCGGACCCTACGACACGTTCGAGCACGCGCTTTTCGTCTACGCGACGGTCATGAGCATGACGCAGTCGGATCGCGCGGTCGTCGATGCCGGTCTCAAGAGCTTTACGTTCGAGTCAGGCCCGCCCGAGCCGGTCGGCTTTGCCGGTGCCGTCTACGAGCGCCCTTCCGATGAGCACGGCAACCTCAATCTGGCGCAGGCCAATACGCGCCCCGGCCTCGGCGACAAAGTGCGCCTCATTCCCGGTCACTGCGATCCGACCGTGAACCTGCACGACTGGTACGTCGGCATTCGCGGCATGGAGAGCGCATCGCCGGTCGTCGAAAGCGTGTGGCCAGTCGCTGCGCGCGGGGCGGTGTTCTAAGTCGCGGCCGCTCTACACGAGGCATGAACATCATGGCCGACAAGCCATCCAAGACGGCGGCCAAACCAAAGACGCCAGCCGCAAAGAAATCCGCGAAGCCGAAACTCCTCTCGGGCGATAACCCGCGGATCGCGAAAGGCTACGGTGATGCTCCCGTGCAGGCCTATATCGCCGCGATTCCGGGCTGGAAGCAGGATCTCGCACGTCGCCTCGACGCGCTCATCGTGCGCGTCGTCCCCAAGGCACAGAAGGCCGTCAAATGGAACTCACCCTTCTATGGGATGGACGACAAGCACTGGTTCATGAGCTTCCACTGCTTCGCGCGCTACATCAAAGTCGCGTTCTTTCGCGGCGTGTTGCTCGACCCCATGCCGCCCGGCACATCGAAGCAGAAGGACGTGCGCTATCTCGACGTCCACGAGGATGACGTACTCGACGAAGCGCAGTTCATCGCCTGGGTAAAGCAGGCGAGTAAGCTGCCGGGCGAGAAGATGTGAGTGTGGACAGATGGAGGTCGCGTCATGAAAAGCCGCCCGAGCGAAAAGCAAGCAGACGCCACCCCCTCACAGCTCATCGACGCGCGCATCGATGAACTTGGTGACTGGCGCGGCGCGATGCTCGCGCATGTGCGCAAGCTCATCAAGCAGGCCGATCCCAAGGTCGTCGAGACGTGGAAGTGGCGCGGCGTTCCGGTGTGGGAACACGATGGCATCATCTGCACCGGCGAAACGTACAAGGCGGCCGTGAAACTGACCTTCGCCAAGGGCGCATCGCTCGATGATCCTTCGCGCCTTTTCAATGCGAGCCTTGATGGCAATGTGCGCCGGGCCATCGACCTTCATGAGGGCGACAAGCTGAATGAAACGGCCTTCAAGGCGCTCATCCGCGCCGCGGTGGCCTTGAATGCCTCGAAAGCCCGCAGCAAAGCGGCAAAATCATAAAAGCGGGTGGGTCCGGGAGGGTGTCCCTCCCGGTTGGGGTCAGGGGCGAAAGCCCCGTCGCGCCGAAGGCTCGAACTACAGCGAGCGCCCGATGTTGAGAAACCGCTCGTGGCGCTGCTTGCGCACCTCGTCCGGCGACATCTTGTCGAAGGCGGCGAGTGCCTTGGCGATGGCATCGCCGGCACGGCGCACGGCACCCTCCTTGTCGCGATGCGCGCCGCCGACGGGCTCGGCAACGATCTCATCGATCACACCGAGCTCGTGCAGGTCCTGCGCCGTGATCTTCATGCTCGTCGCGGCGTCGACAGCGCGCGTCGAGTCGCGCCACAGGATCGAGGCCGCAGCCTCTGGTGACGCCACGGTGTAGACGGCGTGCTCAAGCATGAGAATGCGATTGGCGCTCGCAATGGCAATAGCGCCGCCCGAGCCACCTTCGCCGATCACGAGGGCGATCATGGGCACACCGAGCGAAAGACAGCGATCCGTCGAGCGCGCAATGGCCTCGGCTTGTCCGCGCTCCTCGGCGCCGACGCCCGGATAGGCACCCGCCGTATCGACGAGCGAGACGACCGGCAGCGCGAAACGCTCGGCCATGTCCATGAGGCGCACGGCCTTGCGATAGCCCTCGGGGCGCGCCATGCCGAAGTTGTGCTTGATGCGCGTCTCGGTGTCGTGGCCCTTCTCGTGCCCGATCACCATCACGGAGCGCCCGCGGAACTTCCCGATGCCGCCCATGATGGCAGCGTCCTCCGAGAAGTAGCGATCGCCGGCGAGCGGCGTAAAGCTCTCGATGAGCTGCTCGATGTAATCGAGGCAGTGCGGGCGGTCGGGATGGCGCGCGACCGTGGTCTTCTGCCACGGATTGAGCCCGCCGTAAGTCTCGGCCAGGAGCTGGGCCGCACGGCCCTCGAGCTTGCTGATCTCGTCGCCGATCGCGGTGCTATCGTCGTCCTGGGTCAGCGCGCGCAGTTCCGCGACCCGGCTCTCCAGCTCGGCGATCGGTTTCTCGAAGTCCAGATATGTGGCCATGGCCTCGGCAACATCCTCAGGCGGTCCACGGCGCCAAATGCGACCGTGCACCTATGATTTGGCGGGACATTCCCCGGGGGGCAGTCCGAAGTCAAGTTAAGGAAAAGGGCGGGTTCGGCTTATGCCTACCGCCGCCGCCCCCAGCAGCCCCGCGACATCCCCGCGCGAACACGCTAAGAGGGTGTTGAAACACTGAAAATGAGGGCTAGCCCGCCATGCAGCACCTGCTGCTCGCCGCGGTCGGCGGCGCGCTCGGCGCCGGCGCCCGCCATCTCGTCAACGTCGGCATGCTGGCCTGGCTCGGCCCAGGATTTCCGTGGGCGACGTTCATGGTCAACATCGTCGGCTCCCTGTTCATGGGGGTCGTTTTCGAGCTCCTGATAACTCTCAGCGGCCCGTCCGGCGCCGCATGGAGGATCTTCCTGGCTACCGGCATCCTCGGCGGCTTCACGACCTTCTCCGCCTTCTCGCTCGATACGTGGCTTCTCTATGAGCGCGGCCAGCAAACAGCCCTGGTCCTGTACGTTGCGTTCTCCGTCATTCTTTCCGTTGCCGCGCTGGTGCTGGGCATGGCTCTCGTCCGAGGTTTGCGATGACCGCGCCTGTCGAAACGATCAAGGTCGCGCGCGACGAGGCCGGCATGCGCCTCGACCGCTGGTTCCGCGTGCACTTTCCCGACGTCGGTCACGTCTACCTGCAGAAGCTCCTCCGCACGGGACAAGTGCGCGTCGACAGCCGCCGCGTCGAAGCGAATGCGCGGCTCGAAGCCGGCGCCGAGATCCGCGTACCGCACGTCGTACGCCAGCCCGCGAAGAAAGCAGCCAGCGAGGAGAAGAGCACGCCGCCCGCCGGCAAGGCCGATCGCGATCTCATCGAGAGCTGCATTCTTTTCGAAGACGACGACATTCTCGTGCTCAACAAACCCTTCGGCATTGCCGTGCAGGGTGGCACGGGCACACGCCGCCACATCGACGGCATTCTCGCCGGCATGGCCGATCGCTTGGGCTATCGCCCACGCCTCGTGCACCGCCTCGACCGAGACACCACCGGCGCGTTGCTGATCGCGAAGAAGCGCGACATCGCTGCGAAGCTCGGGCGCACATTCCAGACGCGCGCCGCCGCAAAAACCTACTGGGCCCTCGTCAAAGGTGTGCCCGTCCCTCGCCAGGGCAAGATCGAAGCCGCGCTCGTCAAAGCTTCCGGTCCTGAGGGCGATCGTGTGCGCAAAGCAGAAGCCGGCGAGCAGGATGCGGCCATGCACGCGACGACGCACTATTCGGTGATCGATCGCGTCGCCAATCGCGCGGCCTGGGTTTCATTGAAACCCGTCACCGGCCGCCAGCATCAGCTCCGCGCGCACATGGCCATGATCGGCCATCCCATTATCGGCGACAACAAATACGAGGGCGGAATCACGCAGATCATGGAAGCGCTGGAGACGAAGTTGCATCTCCATGCGCGCCGTCTCGTGCTTCCTCATCCGCGCGTGGGCCGACCGCAGATCGACGTGACGGCACCGCTTCCCGCGCACATGCTGCGCTCATTCGAGATCATCGGGCTCAATCCCAATCAGTTCGAGCAAGCCGAACCCAACAGGCCGAGTAAACCGATGCGCAAGCGGTGAGG
>JAEYPL010000157.1 GCA_023410905.1 Pseudomonadota bacterium | reverse complement strand
TGATGCTGATCACGATCTTCCCGTCGATCACGCTGGTCGTGCCGCAGTATCTCTACCGCTGATGAAAAAGCCGAGGCTCCTCTCGGGGCCTCGGCTCTCCAGATCCTGCCGATGCACGCGTCCCACTACTTCCACCAAGGCGCTTTCACATCCAACCGCTCGAGAAGCGCGACACACGGCTCGATGGCCGTGCGCGCGGCTTCCGCCGCATCCATGCGGTGCAGCGTATCGCTGATCACCTCGACGCTGATGGTCGGGTTGGAACCATAGCCCTTGAGACGGCCGACAATGTCGGCGAAATCGATTACGCCTTCCCCCGGCAGCAGTCGGCCGTGGCGCGACTCCTCCTTGACCTCGGGCCAAGGCACGTCACGCGCGTCCGAGAGCTGCAGCGTGTACCACTTCTCCGGCGGCACGGTCGTGATGGCTTCGTGCGCCGTACCCCCACGCTTGAAGTGCCACGTATCGAAGATCAGCCCGCCGTTCGGACGCGCCGCGCCGTTGACGATCTGCCAGCCGACGAGCATGTCGCGCACGCCACTATGCGGGATGAACTCCAGCGCGACGAGCAGATCCTTGGTCGCCGCGCGATCGCAGAGCACGCCGAAACCGCGGATCATGTCCGGAAGCGGCTGGTTCTCCCACATGGTGCAGTTGAGCTGGCGCGGTTTGAAGAGATCGGCCATGTGCCAGAGCGTCGGCTCGTCGCCATCGACACCCGCCTGCCCGCCGGCACCTGGCAGCCACGTGGTGGCGAGACCGATCTCGGTAACCTCGACGTTGTTCTCGGCGAGCAGCTTCAGAATAGCCGCATCGTCGAGCCCCTGCTTGAGCGCGCCATTGTATTCCGAGGGGCGGATGCTGAGGCCTCTGTAGCCGGCGCTCGCCGCCGCCTTCACGCGCGCCTCAAAAGACACATCGGGGCCGAGCGTCTGAGCATTCAGAATGAGATTGTGCATGGTTCCTGCTTTTTGTTCGATCATTGGCACGTCGTGAGAGATCAGTCCTTCGGAGGTGCCGTCGTCAGTGCGAGGGCGTGCAGCACGCCGCCCATGCGCCCTTCGAGCGCGTCATAGACCATCTTGTGCTGCTGCACACGCGTCTTGCCCTTGAACTGCGGCGCCACCACGTGCGCCGCGTAATGGTCGCCATCTCCCGCCAAATCCTTGATGGTGATTTCGGCGCCCGGAAAGCGCTCCCTGATGAGTTTCTCGATCTCGCTGGCGTCCATTGGCATTGGCGGGGCTCCTTGGGGTCACTTCCCCTTCTCCCCGTGCTTTGTCGCGCCAGAGGCGCGCTTTCAGCGCGACGAGAAGGTCGGGATGAGGGGCGGCGCCAAATGGCGACGTCGGCGAATGCCGCCGCCCCTCACCCTAACCCTCTCCCCGTAAGAACGGGGAGAGGGAATTGTTACTAGCGCGGCTCGCCGACGAACGTCTGCTGAATATCGCGCACGCGCGCCACGGCCGCCGGCGACAGCGGCCCCTTCTCGATGGCATCAATGGCGCCGGCCACCTGCTCATAGGTCGCGACGCCCACCTGCGTCGTCGACAGCGAGGGCTGGGCTAGCGCATAGCGGATGGCCAGTTCCGTCAAGCTGTCGGCGTGGCCCTCGTCGACGAGCGGCTGGAAACGCCGCGCGCGCTCGACATCACGGGCGTAGTCCGAGCCCGAGCCGATGGGCGGCACGATCGCCCAACCGCGCGGATGACGCTCCATCTCACCACTGAGCGCACCGCCCGCGAGAACGCGAATGCAGATCGTGCCGGTGCCGGCATCGCGAGCACGCGCCATGAGGCGGCGATAGTCCTGCGCCGGATAGTTTTCCGCCATCGGGGCGACCGCGGACGGGTTCAGTGCGTTCATACAGATCTGAGCCGAGTCCATAACACCCGCCGCGATGACCTTGTCGATCTCGCCGATGTCACCGAGTGCCGTGAAACCGAGATAACGGATCTTGCCGGCATCACGCAGCTTCTGGAATGCGGGCACGACATCGCCGAGGATCTGCGCAGCGGTCAACGTCTCGCCGCTCGCGTCCGGCGTGAGCGGGTTGTGCAGCTGGAAAAGATCGACGTGATCGCGATCCATGCGCTTGAGGCTCTCATCGAGCGAGGCATCGATGCGCGCGGCGATGGCGCCCCGATCGGCACTCGGAATGCGCACCTTGGTGCCGATCAGCGCCTTGGGCTTGAGCTTCTTCAGCAGCTTTCCGAGATTGACCTCGGACACGCCATCGCCATAGCCCGGCGCCGTATCGAAGAAGTTCACGCCGTGATCGAGGGCTAGCGCCGCCGCACGCTCCTGCTCAGCCGCGTCGCCTTTCACCATAAGACCGCCGACGGCACCGCAGCCGAACGTGAGCACCGACACCTGCTCGCCGGTTCGGCCGAGTGTGCGTTTCTCGATCATGTTTGCCTCCCTTATGTCGTCGGCTCTATCGGCCGATCGATGCAAATCTACTTTTTGAAGAATTGCTCAAGAGTCGTGACGTCCTTCTTGGGACCGTCCTGGTCGGCGGCGATCTCGCGATAGAGATCGGCGATGCCGTTGTAGATTGCGGCGGTGGACTTGCGCCCGCTCTGCTCGGCAATCTCCTCCATCTCACCAACGAAGCGATAGGCCTTTACGAACATGTCCGGCACCGACCAGCTCACGCCCTTCAGGATGTTCGGCTGGCTGCGCTGAAGCTCTTCGAGCAGCGCTTCCTTGGCGCCGTACTTGTCGGCCATCAGGATGGAGGCGGACGCCAGCGCGGTCAGTCCCTTGCCGATTGCGGCGTAGGACATCTTGAGAGCCGAGGCCGCACCGATGGGCCCGTCGACCATCTTCACCTGCAGCCCGCCCTTCCCGAGCGCTGCGACGCGATCGGCCGGGACGGCGGAGAAGAAGTAGACGGTGTTCTGCGTGTCGGGACGCGGTGGCGGCCCGATGATGCCGCCATCCGAAAACGTGCAGCCGGTCGGCGCAATGACGGCGGCGACCTGCTCCACCTTGGCGGAGCTCACGGCATTCATGTCCACATAGAGCGGCTTGCTCTTCGACGCCGTCAGCGTCGGCGCCAGCTGCTCGGCAAGCTTGAGTGCGTCGCTCGGCGGCACGATGGAGAGAATGATATCGGCTGCGGCGATGCCGGCGAGGTCGACACCGCGCATCCCGGCCTTCTCGGCGCGGGCGCGGCTCGCACTGCTACGGCCCTCGAGCCACGTCACCACGTCGACGCCGTTGGATGTCAGACGTGCCGCCGTACCGGCGCCCATGGCACCCTGGGCAATAATGGCCACTGTCGTCTTCGTCATCGCACCCACTCCCTTAATCTGATCGGGCGTGGCGCGGGACGCACGACGCCACCTAGTCGCTCACCAGCGTGGCGCCGAGGCGCCCTGCCAGATCCTGGATGAACTGCCACGCGACGCGTCCCGAGCGCCCGCCGCGCGTCATGGCCCACTCGCGCGCCTCGGCAATCAGCTCGTCATCGCTGATCTTGAGGCCATGATGCGCCGCATAGCTGCGCACCATGTCGAAGTACTGGTCCTGGCTGCCGTTGTGGAAGCCGAGCCACAGCCCGAAGCGATCGGAGAGCGAGACCTTCTCCTCCACGGCTTCGGACGGATTGATCGCCGTCGAGCGCTCGTTCTCCATCATATCGCGCGGCATGAGGTGACGGCGGTTCGACGTTGCATAGAAGAGCACGTTCTGCGGGCGTCCTTCAATGCCGCCTTCGAGCACGGCCTTGAGCGACTTGTAGCTCGTGTCGTCATGATCGAAGGAGAGGTCGTCACAGAAGACGATGAAGCGGTGCGCACTGCCGCGCATGTATGCGAGACAGGCGGGGAGCGAGTCGATGTCCTCGCGATGGATCTCGACGAGCTTCAGGCCGCCCTTTGCACCCGTTGCGGCCATCTCCTTGGCGACTTCGGCGTGCGAGGCCTTCACGAGCGAGGATTTGCCCATGCCGCGGGCGCCCCAAAGGAGGGCATTGTTGGCCGGAAGCCCCTTGCCGAAGCGGCGGGTATTCTCCAGAAGCTGATCCGAGGCGAGCTCGATGCCCTTGAGAAGCGCGAGCGGCTGCCGATTGACATGCGGCACGGGCACGAACGCGACCGGACTTGCCTGCCAGACAAAGGCGTCTGCCGCCTCGAAATCGACCGGAGGTGCGGCCGGCGGGGCCATGCGCTCCAGAGCGGCAACGAGGCGTTCGAGCAGAGCGGCGTTCACGGCAATGGTGTCGGACATATCGGACGGCGTCTTTCGGGATAGAAATTTCAGGCTGCGCGCGGGTCTATAGCCCGCGTGACCGCGCCCGTCACCCCGTCCGTACGCGGGTCAGCCCGGCTTGGTATGCCATAGGCCAAAAAAAAGGGGCCGTCCGGATTCCGAACGGCCCAAGTCTAGGGAGGAAACGCCCAAAGGAGGGCTGCGAGATCGCTCTCGCACGGATATAGGTATATGTGCGCCGCACCATTTACAAGGGTGATTTTTGTGCGGCGCACTCCAAATTTGCATGGTTAGCAGGCGAAGGCCTGGAAGCTGCGCATGGCATATTGGCCCTTATTATGTATTTTCAATTACTTATCTCTGTGGCGCAGCCGATATATCGGGCGCGAGCGTTCGTCCCCAGTGGTCAAATCCGCGCGAATAGGCCAACATCGGGGGCGTAAAGAGGCCCATCAAGCCCTGACGAGGCCTTTGAACGCCTCGGAATGGGTGGTTTGGCCCCCTAATATCCCACCTCAGCCGCTAATATCTTACAACTCCAGGAGAAAACGCCACCATGATCTACGAACTCAGGGTCTATCATTGCGTGCCCGGCCGCCTGCCGAATCTGCTGAACCGCTTCGAGACCATCACCCTGAAGCTCTGGGAGAAGCACGGGATCAAGCAGGCCGGCTTCTGGACCGTCCTCGTCGGCGAATCCAACCAAGCGCTCTACTACCTGCTGGCATTTGATAGCCTCGCCGATCGCGAGAAGAAGTGGAACGCCTTCGCGGCCGACCCTGAGTGGCTGGCCAAGCGCGCGGAGACCGAGAAGGACGGTCCGATCGTCGCCAAAGTCGTGAACCAGTTCCTCCAGCCGACGGCTTTCTCGAGCGTGAAATAGATTTGCTTTAGTGACGCACGGGCATTCCAATCCCCTCTCCCCGCCCTTGCGGGGAGAGGGTTAGGGTGAGG
>JAEYPL010000063.1 GCA_023410905.1 Pseudomonadota bacterium | reverse complement strand
AGGTAGAACGAGGCAACCGTCGCCAATCCGCTGACAACGAGCACACGACCGGCGCCATACTTGTCCGCGACAGCGCCGGCAACGATCGTCAAGGCACCCCAAGTCAGGTTCGCGATCGCCATGGCATTGGAGAACGGCTCACGGCCGACGCCCAGCTCGTCCGACAGGGGCTTCAAGTAAAGTCCCATGACCTGGCGCAGGCCCATGGCAAGGCCGACGATCGTGCCCGCGGCGAGTATCACGAGCCATAGCGGGCGCGCCGGCCGTGCGGCGGCGGGTGATTGAGCTGACATGTCCCGATCCGATCAGATGCTCGCTGCCGGGCGCCGAATTCATAGGGCGCGGGCCGCAAGGCAGGAATCTGCTGCAATGTTTCGCGCCTCTTATGCCCCGCAGCGGGTCGAACTGTCGAGGCTGGCATAAGCCACGCAATCCAGAATTGCTGGACGAACAGACCCGAACACCGCGTCGGCGCGGCCTGCACCCCAGGCCGGTGGACCGGTGGCGCCCAAAGGCGAACCGTATGTCGAGACCATCAGTTCGCGCCTTGGCGCTCGCGGCCGTGCTGGCAAGCATCGCAGGCAGCGCGCACGCCTACGACGACAAAGCCCTGCAGCCGCCCTTCAAAGGACCTGCCCCAGGCGAATATCAGGAAGGAGGCCCGGACGGCGCCTATCCGCTCCCGCCGCGCCGCGAGGGCGTTCAGGTTTTCATTGGAACGCCCTATTCCTACAACGGCTATCGCCCGTACTACGGCCCGTACATGTATGGGCCCATAGGCTCGCGGGGCAGCGCCGCTGCCTACGTCGGCCCCGGAGACGGATACGGCGGCGACAACGACTGCAAACGATGGGCTTGGGTCCACATCCGCAAGGACAAGTGGCTCTGGGGCATTGTCGATACGGCCACGGGTGAATGGCGCTGCGCCGAGTGGTGAGCGCGCCATCCGCACACTTCGGGCCACGCCTCTCGCCCGTCTGCGGGGATGCATCCCCAACCATGGGGCGCCATGCGATCGATATTACGCTAAACCCCTATAAACACAGACGATCCGTTTACCCAATTCAGCGGTGAACTTTGTTCGGTATCCGATAGTGCGAATAAGTTCTTACCTGACCTGCGTTTCAGCGCATGGGCCGCGCGGCGGCAGCGATCAGGAGAGAGCTCATGGCGAGATCACGCGTTATCGCGGCCGCGACGGCGGCCATTGTCGGCGCCCTGTCGTTCGGCGCCCTGTCGCTTGGAAGTGCATCGGATGCGGAGGCTGGCGGGTACCGGCATCGGGACGGCGGGGTAATCGTCTATTACCCGACGCCCTATGACTTCCACAGCGGCTACCGCCCGCACTATGGTCCCTACTATCGCGGCTACTACGATCCCTACTACGGCCGTCCCAGGGGCATCTTCCGCCCGGCGGGCATCGTCTACAGGCCGTTCCACGCCGAACCCAGCCCGATCTACTGCCGCGGTTGGGGGTGGGTCTACAGCAAGTGCGGCAAGTATGCGCGCTGGCGCTGCCTGAACTGGTAGCCGCCGGTTCCTCGCAATACCGGGCAAATTCGCACGACAGGCTCAATGGGCTGGTGAACTTTGTTCGCTACACGATCTCCTGAGGCGCGATCGCCTTCGGCTACCGCCGCAGATCTCAGGAGAAGAGCACCCCATGTCGAGAACAATTTTGCTCGCCGTCACGGCTGCCGCGACGGTCGCCGCGATGTCGCTGGCAGCAGCCCCGAGCGCCGAGGCGCGTAAGCACCATCATCACAAGCATCACCGCTGGGGTGGCGTATCGGTGGTGATCGGCGGGCCGGTTGTCTACGGCGGATACCGCCGCCACTACGGCTACTCGCCCTACTACTATCGCAGCGAACCGTATTGCCGGCGCTTCGGCTGGGTGTACAGCCGCAGCGGAAAGGCCAAGTGGCGCTGCGTCGCCTGGTAAGGGTACTCCCCCACCCGCACCTGCGACCCCCAAGCGACGCTCGACGCGCCCCTCGCCCTCACGGACGGGGGGCGCTCGCGTTTGGAAGCGGGGTGCTGAACGTCAGCGGCAGACGAGCACGGGGATCGTCGAGTGCGTGAGCACTTTCTGCGTCTCGCTGCCGAGAAGAACCGCCGAGAGCCCCCGACGTCCGTGCGAGGCCATGACGATCAGGTTGGCGCCCTTCTCCTTGGCGGTGTCGATGATCGCCTCATAGGGACTGTCGTTCTCGACGTGAACGGTCTCGAGCGGGACGCCGAGAGCGGAAGCCTTGCTCGCGAGCGTCTTGAAATGCTCAGCGACCCGCGCGGCAATTTCCTCGCGGATCTCCTCGGTCGGCAGGGCGACGACCACGCCCTCGTAGACCATAGGCGCCGGCACATTGGTCACACGAACGATGGTGACCTTGGCGCCGACGGTCTTGGCCAGGGCGAGCCCTTGATCAACGGCCTTCTCGGCAAGTTCACTGCCATCTGTCGGAATGAGAATGCGATCGTACATCGGGCATCTCCTTCATTGAGCGTGCAAGGCCGGGGCGACGTCTCTTATTAATGCGACATCAGCGTCGGCACGGTCATATGTCCTAAGATATGGCGCGTGACACCGCCAAAAACCATCTGCCGGAGCCGCGAATAGCCATAGGCACCCATGACCAGCAGGTCGGTCCCGTCTTCCGCGATCCGTGAGAGGATGTCGTCGGCGACGCCGATCTCGTCGGGCGAGGACTTCTGGATCGTCACCTTCACGCCATGGCGCGCCAGCGCTGCGGCGAGCTCTGTGCCCGGCAGATCACCCGGCGCCGCATCGGCCGAGTTTCCGACGACGCAAAGGAGCGTCACCGCGTCCGCAGTCTTCAGCAGCGGGAGCGCATCGAACACCGCGCGCGCGCCCTCGCGCTTACCGGACCACGCAATGGTCACGCGCTTGCCGATATCGCCGTAGGTACCGGCATAGGGCACGAGCAGCACCGGCCGGCCGCTCTCTAGCACGAGGCGCTCGGGAAAATCGAACAGCCCGGACACATCCCAATCCGGATCGGATTGCGATGCAATGATCAGATCCGAAGCGCGCGCGTGATCGAGCACGGCAGTCGGTAAATCCGCATCTTGCACCCTCACCTCGCGCCATTCGCCGACGAACGCACGATTGGCCGACATGGTCTCGAATTTCGCTTGAATTTCCCTGACGCGCTGGCGCTCGGCAGCAGCGATCGCGTCCGCTTCTGCCGGCGACATCATGGGCGCGGCAAGCGTGAACGTCGGCGTCGCATCAAGACCGATCAGATGAGCCTCGAAGCGCTCGGCGAGTCGTCCCGCGACACTCATGAGCACATCTGCGCGACGAGGATTCGAAAGCTGCGTCGTAATCGTCTTCCAAACCATTGAGCTGCCTTTCTCCCTGAAAATGGGGCGCTCCCCTGCTCGGGCCTTGCACTATCGGTTGGCTGACACTCGTTCGCCTTGACCCGCATCAAGGCAATCCGCCGTCGGCATTCCAATACTGAACAACGTAGCGCCAACTGCAGTTCCACACCAAGTCGGGAGCAACCCTAATGACGCTGAGAACTGACAGCATCACGCGCACCGGTGACCTTCACTTCCGAATCGTCGTGGGTCTCATGATCATTGCCGCAGCGAGTTTGGCGGACGGAAGGTTCGCGCACGGCGCGGAGTCGTGGCAGGTGCTGCTGCGCCATCAGCTTCAAGAGCAGCAGCGCTGTACGCTCGACCGGGTTC
>JAEYPL010000040.1 GCA_023410905.1 Pseudomonadota bacterium | reverse complement strand
GGAAAAGCCGAGCGCGATTCTGAGGCGCGTCATGATCGTCGGCAGGCCTGAGGGGATTGCGACTTCGAACAGGAGTGTGCGGGGTTTCGCGCCGAGGCTTCGCGCCGAACTCAGAAGCTCCGGCGGCGTCTGCTTGATGGCGAGGTAGCTATTGAGAATGCACGGTACGCTGGCTGCGATGAAGACGATGAATATCTTTCCGGCATAGCCAATGCCGAACCAGAGGATGGCGAGTGGAATCCACGCAGGCGGCGGGATGGGTCGGAGGATCTGCAGTAGCGGGCCGAACACCCAGTCCACCCAGCGGTTCCATGCCATGAAGATGCCGAGTGGCACGCCGATCAGAATGGCCATGGCATAGCCGCCAAGCATCACCGAAATGCTCGCCGTGAAGTGATTCCAGAATGGCACGTTGAGATAGCCGTGCCAGATATCGACGAGGCCGCTCCATACATCGGCGGGCGGTGGCAGAATGAGAGGCTTGATCAGCCCCATGTCCGTCACCAGCCACCACGCCAGCAACAGGCTGCCGACGGAAATCGATCCGAAGGCAACGCGTACAAAGCTGCTATTCCAAAACGTCGCGCGCATAAGCCTCAAGCCCCGACGGTGATTTCGCTCCTTACCAGCCCCCAGATGCGCGAGCGCACGTCCTGGAAATCGGGGCGGCGTATGACATCGTCGTAGGGATCGATGCGCCAGTGGCGCTCACCCACCATGCCCGCGATGTCGATGACCTCTTTCACGCGTCCCGGGCGACGCGTCATCACGATCACGCGGTCTGCGAGAAACACGGCTTCCTCGACGCTGTGCGTGATGAACAGCACGGTCGGGCGCTGAGTCTGCCAGATCCGGACCAGCTCCTCCTGCATGATCTGCCGGTTCTGTGCATCGAGCGCGGCGAAAGGCTCGTCCATCAGGAGTGTGCGCGGGCTCAGTACGAAGCTTCGTGCAATCGCGACGCGCTGCTGCATGCCGCCAGAAAGCTGCCGCGGATAATGGTTCTCGAACCCGTTGAGACCGATAAGACTGATCACGCGCGCGATCTGCTCTTCGCGTTGGCTACGTGGCACGCCATTGATGCGAAGACCGAACTCGATGTTGTCGTGCACCGTCTTCCACGGAAACAGCGAGAAGTTCTGGAACACGATTGCTTTGTCGGGACCAGGCTCTCTGATCTCCTCTCCGCCGAGCAGAATGCGGCCGGTCGGCGGTTTGTAGAGACCGGCGGTGAGATGAAGAAGCGTGCTTTTACCGCAACCGGAGGGTCCCACGATCACGAGAAACTCGCTCGAGGCCACTTTGAAGTCGAAGCGATCCAGCGCCTGGACAGTGCCTGCCCGGCCCTCGAAGCGCATGGTAACGTTTTCGTACGAGAGGTCGTTCGCCATTTAGCCTATTGCCCGAATCAGAGGTCGATGCGGGGTGGACGGGTGTCCACCCCCGGCGAATGACTGCTCAACGGGCAGGTAGGGCCGTGGCTTTATCGACCCAGCTCGGATCGACCATCTTGAAGATGGCCGGCTGGACTTCTTTCATGCGTCCGATGCGAACATAGAACTGCGCGATACCTTCGATGGCTTCAGTGATGTAGGCAGGCTTTCCACCCTCGCCTTTCATCAGCTTGCCTTGCTCGCTGAGCGGCCAGAGATCCACTGCGAGATCGATCTCTTCCTTCAAGAAATCGTCGGGGGTCTGCGAGCCGCGATACGAGTCCCACTTCTTGTAGAGGGCAGCGGCTTCCGCGCTGTTCTTGGGATCACGAATCCAGGCCGCGATGTCCAGGGTGGCCCGGAACCAACGCGCCGCGGCATCGGGATTCTTCTTCGCGAAGTCCGGATGCAGCGCCCATACCGAGGGAATCTTCGCTCCAGCTTCGGTGCCATCGCAAAGCACCTTGTTTCCGCGGCCGCGAGCGGCCGTCGATTGCGGCGTCCAAAGCTGCGCGAGGTCGCCGTTGCCCGCGATGAAGGCGGACAGCGTCGCCTGTTGCTCGGAAGGCAGGATCTGAATCTCCGGCATCGCGATGCTGCGTTTCTTGAGGCACAGCTCCGTCATGTAGTGGCCGGTCGAGGCGGTCGTGATGAAGATCTTCGCGCCCTTGATCTTGGCCGGATCCTTCTTCGCGGCGTCGACATAGTCGGGACGGCCGATAAGCTGATGGTTGGGCGCTTCCTCGCTGATGACACCGGCGATGATCAACCCGAGCTTGACGCCCTGGATCATCGGCGGCAGGCCGATCTGCGCGGCATCCCATTCGCTGGTTGCTGCAGCCTGCACGATCGGAGCGCCGGACGGGAACAGCTTGATCTCCGGCTCGAGGCCCCATTTCGCGTAATGCCCGCGCTCCATCGCGACATACATGGGGAAACTCGGGAACCAGACCTGTGCGGCAAGACGGATCTTGTCCTTGGCCTGGGCAAGCGCTGACGTTTGATGTGCGTCCGCGCCCATCAGACAAGCGATCGCAGCGATTGCAGCCACGGCGGTGCGTGCCGCCGCAAATGGAAGTTTCATGTGTTTCCTCTCCTGGTGCGATGGAATTGGCTTCCATCTTGTTGGCGCGTGGTGCGAACCGCTGCGCCGGAAGTCGTCCCCAGCAGTATCGCCATGCGACACACAACGTCTCACTATCCATAGCGTGATGCAATGACATGATTGCATTTCAGTCATGGACTTCTCGCGGATCGGCTACTGGCCCAGAAAGCCAATCCACGCCGAGGACATGTGAAGTTCCGCCGCGCGAAACAAAGGGCATCGAAGTGCCACGTCGGATTGAGGAGAACGGCTGTCGATGGCTTCGGGTGGATGACCAGGAGGGATCGGGGAACCTGGCGTCGGGTTTTTGGAATGCAAGTGCGGTGAGGAGTTTGCCCATAATCTAAGACGGTTTCAGCAAGCACCTCGAGAGTGCTTGCTGGCGTTTTGTGGGCGGCGACCTGCAGCCAAATCCGTGTCGGCCAATGGGCAGCCCTACCTCGGCGTCAGCTAGAGAAGCGGCGAGGGAATGGAGGCGCTCAGGCATTGCAGCGCTTGATATCGGCCGGTGCGCGCCGCCACGTCATCGTCTCGCTCAGCATCTTGCTACCGAGATAACCCATGACCTTCAGCCGGTCGCCGCCAAGAGGCGTGATCTCGACGCTGTAGCGCGCATCGTCCTCCGGATCATAGATCCACCCCTTGTCCCATTTCCCTGCGCCGACCGCCTTCACATTACCGATGACCTGCTTGCCGCACGTCTTGTTGTTGGCAGTATCCTTGAGCCAGACGATGCGGCCGCAGAGCGCGCCGCCACAGTCGGTGATCTCGACGGCGCCGCGCCCCGTGTGATCGAACCAGACGCCGGTCGCCTCGGTGGCGGCTGAAGGCGTCGTCGTTGCGATGGTGGTTGCGAAGAGGGCGGCGGCACGAGCGAGGCGCTTGATGGAAGCAATCATGACACTCTCCTTTGGCTTGTCGGTTGGGTTCTGGTCAGTACGCTTTGGATTATGTTTCTTGCGGCGGTGATCGGCTGTTCCGCCCGATACAGGCGCGCGGAAATTCACGCGGCCGGCGCGAATTCGATGTCGTTTTCCAACTGGACACGACGGCGCGCGCGGCTCGCAATGCGGCCATCCTCGATTCGGATCATGCGATCGCCGTACTTCAGCGTGCGATGATCGTGCGTGACGACTAGCACGGCGCGCCGCGTGTCCTTCGCAACTTCGGCGAGGAGCGCCATCACGGCCTGACCGTTCTCGCTGTCGAGTGCCGCGGTCGGCTCATCGGCGAGGATCACCGACGGGGCACCGGCCAGCGCACGCGCAATCGATACGCGCTGCTTCTCGCCACCCGAGAGCTTGCTCGGCATGACGTGCGCGCGGTGGCTCAGCCTGACGGCAGCCAGCGCCTCCCAGGCAAGGTCCGGCGCTTCCGCGCGCGATGCCCCGCGCAGATCGAGTGCCAGCATGACATTCTCGAGCGCCGTCAGGGTCGGCACGAGATTGTAGGATTGGAAAACAAAGCCCACGTGCCGGCGGCGGAGATCGGCCATGCCTTCGGCGCTGAGCCCTGCCGTCGAATGCCCGGCGATGCTGACAGCTCCGCTCGTCGGCGAGAGAATGCACCCCAGGATCGAAAGCAGCGTGGTCTTGCCGCTGCCCGAGGGCCCCATGAGCAGCGTCAGCTCGCCCGGGGCCAGCTCTACGCTTACGCCCTTGAGGGGTATGATATCGCCGGCTTCAGAGCGGTAGACCTTGGTGATGTCGCGGGCCTCGAGCATGTAGGAGAGGGCGGTCATAGTCGGTACTCCTGGCATGAGGGATCAGCGGCTGAACACGACGGCCGGATCGATGCGGATGACTTTGAAGATGGCGCAGAGGGCGGCGAGCACGCACATGCCGACGGTCAGGGCGAGCAGCATCAGCGCGAGGTTCGGCGTCATGACGATGAGCAGCGTCGAGTCTTCGGCCGCCCAGATGACGAGCAGGCTCAGTGCCATTCCGAGGACGTAGCCGATCACGGCACTCAGAATGGCCTGGATGAGGATCACCTTGTTGATGTAGCCCGCCGAGGCACCGAGCGCGCGCAGCGTCGCAAACTCATTGAGATGATCCTTGGTACTCGCGTAGAGCGTCTGCGCCACGATCACCATACCGACGATGATGCCGAGCACCGCACCCGCGATCAGGGCCGCGCCGGCGCCGGTCTCGAAGAGCCAGTAGTCGAGGCTGCGCTTGCGGAATTCGGCGTGCGTCAGGATCTCCGCATCCGGCAAGCGCTTCGCAAGCGCCGCGCGCAAGTTCTCAACCTCGGTACCGGGCGACGCCTTCACCAGCGTGTACGACGACTGCTCGGCGGAAGCGCCAAGAAGCGTGCGTCCGGTGGCGAGCGTCGTGAAAACGTACGGCAGTGTCGTGAACGAGCGAATGCCCTTGGTCACGGCGTGCACGGTGACTTCCATGTTGTTGACTTCGGCGCGATCGCCGAGACCACCGACGCCGAGTTCCTGAAAATACGTACTGTCGATAGCCACGGCGGACGGCGCAGCAAGTGCACGAGCGCTGCCTTCGGTGACGTTCCACGGCAGGCTCGTGCCCTGCGTGATCTCGGAGCCGACGAGAAGGGCTGCAGTCGATCCGCCCTTGGGCTTGCGCCAGTTGACGAAGCCGACGGCAAGCTCCTGCACGCTCGCGACGCCGGGCGTGGAGAGCACACCATGGCGCTCGCGGCCGGAAAGCATCGCGGGATCGTCGAAGCTCTTGGTGCCGAGCGGCACGACCCAGAGATCGGCTTCCGCATGATCGAACATGGCGGCGATCCGGTTCTCGGATCCGAGGTAGAGGCCGAACTGCACGGCCACCAGAACGACGGAGAACACGATGCCGATCACCGTCACGATCAGCCCGAGGCGATCATGAAAGAGATTGCGGTACGCGAGCTTTGGCACCATCGGGAGCCGCATCGTTCTCTTCCGGACCGCAGTGGGTTGGCCCGGAAGTGCGACAGAGGAAGTTTCGGCTGTTGTTTGCATCACACGTCTCCCGTTGGCAGAAGTAGTGGTGGTCATCGAGTGCAGGGAACCGAGACGGTCTCGCCAAGGCTCGGGAGGTACTTCTTGCAGTCGCTGGCATTGGCCGTCGCATCGGGCGTCTTCGGAGCCTCGATCACCGGTGCGGGCGCAACAGTGCGGACAGGTGCCTGTCGGGCGATGGTTTGCTTTGGCGCGGCAGCAGGCGGCGCATCGGTAGCCGTGCTCACCGGCTTGATCTTGCCGACGAAGGCCTTGACGCCGGCGCATTCAACCTGCTCGGGAACCTCGCCGGAAGAAACGCCCCAGCCGTTACTCGTCTGCACCCACCGCGCATTGCCGTAGAACCACGAGCCACTGCGGAAGACGAACGACTTGTCACCCTTCCAGCACGATCCGGCGCCGTCGAACCAGGTCTTGCTGGCGACGTCGTACTGGCGCCCTTCGCCGTCCGAGAACTTCACGGGCGCCGGAGCGGGTGTGCGTCTGGCTGCGGGCACAGGCTTCACGATTCTGCGCTGGCGCTCGACATACACGGGCTCCGGCACAGGTACAGGAGGAGAAAAATGAAAATGATGGAAGCGGAAGTGACCGCGACGACCAGCATCGGCCGAAGTGGAGAGCGCGACCGTCGAGACAGCGGCGACTGCGAGGACGGTGAGAGCGAGAGGGAGCTTGGTCATTGGGCGTTCCTTTCGTGTTTCAGCGTGAGTTGATCCTGCTGGAAGTTCTGGTGCCGGGCTGTTCCGCGCGATACAGGCGCGAGAATTTTGGAGTGCCCGATGGAGGATCAGGCAGCTGCGCGAAGCGGTGCCGCCGCATTTTCAGCGCGCCTGGAGATGCCGGCCACAAAGGCCGCGGTCCGCTCGACGACCAGGTGCCGCTGACGATCGACGGTCACGATGTGATAGCTGTCGTCGAGCACCATCATGTCGACCAGGCCCTTGAGATGGCGCTGGAGGTACCAGGCATTGTCGAGGTCGGCGTAGTCGTCATCGCGCGGATGGATGATCAATGCGGGCTGATGGACGCTACCCAGCTCGGCGCGGACAGCCTGCACCAGGCGCCGGTGCTCCAGTACGGCACCGCCCGGCGTGCTCGGCAGCCCGGCTATCGTGCTGTCGCCGCTTTGGAGGGCATTGCGGATGAACGCGCGAATGCGCTCGTCCTTGATGCCGTGCGGGTCGAGATCGGGAAAGCCGATCAGGTTGGCGACACGCGTGCTGAACACGAGGCGGAAAAGGCGCGCGTACCAGGGAATGAGCCAGCCATTGAGCCAGAGCGTCGGGGACAGCAGGGCCGTGCCTTGAACATCCGCAGGGCGACGGGCAGCCAGCAGGAGCGCCAGCACGGCACCTGTAGAGAGGCCGCCGACAATGACGGTGTCACACTCCTCGCGCAGGAGGCTCAGGGCCTTCTCGGCGCTGTCGTACCAGTCCTGCCAGATGGTGGACTTGATGTCATCTTCGGTGCCGCCGTGGCCAGCCAGCATGGGGCAGTAAACCGTGCATCCGGAACGGGCGAGGCCGTTTGCGACGAAACGCATCTCGGTTGGCGTGCCGCAGAGGCCATGGAGAAGCAGTACGCCCGTACGGCCGCCTGAGAGGTAGTAGCCCTGATTGTCGATGATCATTTGCGTTGCCCCAGCTCGAGTGATGTTGCTCGAACCGTAGGCAGCCGATCGCCCAGGCGCTGTTCCGGGCGGAACAATGCGCCGTCGATGTCTGAAATTCAGTGTTTGCGAGAGGAGGCGGCGCTCAGGCCGTATCCATATCGGCGACGGAGCTGAGGATCTCGAGGTTGCACACGTAGGCAGCGCCTGAACGCGTGATCGCGCCCATGTCCTCGAGGGCGGTCAGCGCCAGATTGACCTTCGGCCGGCTGGCGCCGATCAGGAGACCGACCTCGCTCTGCGAGAGCCCGAGATCGAGCCGCGCTTCGCCGTTCTTTGGAACCGCACCTTGCAGCTTCAGGGCCGATAGCATGAGGCGAGCGAGGCGGACTTCAATGCGATGCAGTGCGATGGCTTCGAGCTTCTGATCGGTGTCGCGCAGGCGCTGACAGAGGAAGCGGATAGCGGCGCTCGCGACCTTGGGATTGTTCTCGATGAGATCGTTGAGTGCCTTCTGCGGAAGCGTCATGGCGCTGACCGGGCCTATGGCCGTTGCGCCGGCCGTCCGCTCGCCGCCGTCCAATGTCGCGATCTCACCGAACAGCTCGCCGGGGCCTGCGTGCGCGAACGACAGCTCGCGACCTTCCGCCGAAAGGACGGACAGGCGAATGCGGCCTTCCAGCACGAGATAAATCTCGCGTCCGGGATCGCCGCGCGAAAAGATCATCTGGTTCGTCTCGAATTGAACGCGCCGCATTCGACCGACAACCACCATCCGGTCGCCATCGTCGAGGTCACCGAAGAGCGCCGTCTGCGCCAGCAGATTGGCAATAGCTTTTTGATCCATCGCTCATGATCCAAAAGAGCTTGTGGTTGGCAGCAGAACACCGGGCTAAGAGAGCGAATAAAAGGCTGCGCATTCTATCATAGCGCGGGTATGAACCAAGGCTTCTGGAGGGGCTTGAGCGGGCTGGTGGTGCGCCCGATAGTTGCCCCTGTAGCATGGGAGACGCAGGATGGGGCTCTTTCGCATCCCTCAGTGGGGCGCGGACGGCGTTCGCAGCGCCGGGCGGTGGCTTGCCGGCCTGTCGGCCTATGGCACCGAAGCCTATCCACCGCACGTGAGGCGCCGCCTCAAGATCATGAATGTCACGGCGTATGTGATCGCGCTCTTCACACTCGTCTATTCCTTCCAGCAGATGTTCCTGGATTTCGAAACCTGGAAGCCGGTCATCATCATCAACTTCATGATGGCCCTGGTGGCGCTGTCCGTTCCTTTTCTGCACCGCTATGGAGAACTCGTCGGTCCCATGGCGATCTTGGCGTCCGAACTCATCGGCATCTTCATTCTCACGTCGTACGTCGGACGTGATACGGGCCTCCACATGCAGTATTTCGCTGCGCCCGCTGCCTTCTTCGTCATCCTAGGCCTGGAGAGGCTGAAGCTCATCGCCCTCGCTGTCGCGGTCTCGGTCGCGCTTTATCTGGCCGTCTGGATATTCTTTATCGAGAGCGCGGACGGCCTGATCATCTCTCCAGCCGACACCGCCTCGCTTCATGTGACCGCGGTCGCGACCACGTTCTGCGTAATCTCGATCGTGCTCTACTATGCCTTCCGCCTCGTCGAGCAGGCCGAGGCCGAAACCGACGCGCTCCTGCACAACATCCTGCCAGGAACGGTTGTCGACCAGCTCAAAGCGAACCCGGATGCTACGATCGCCAATAACTTCGACGAGGCGTCCGTCCTATTTGCCGACATCAAGGGGTTCGTCGCCTTGGCGAAAGAGCTAGGCCCCGCGCGGACCGTTGCCTTGCTCAATACGATCGTGCGTGCCTTCGACGAGCTGGCCAACCGATGGGGTGTTGAAAAGATTAAAACCATTGGCGATGCGTACATGGCCGCAGCCGGTCTGCCTGTGCCTGCTGCCGATCATGCGGATCGGATCGCCGGCATGGCGCTCGACATGCTCGACGTGGCAGAGCGCATCTCGAAGGAGCATGACGTCAGCATCGTCCTGCGCATCGGCATCGCCAGCGGGCCAGTGCTGGCGGGCGTGATCGGCGCCAAGCGGCTGATCTATGACGTATGGGGCGATACGGTGAATCTCGCCTCGCGGCTGGAAGGGCACAGTCAGCCTCGCAGCATTCTCATATCCGAGCTGACGCGGGCACGCCTCGGTGATGACTATCGCCTCGAGCCGCACGAAAGCATCGAAATCAAGGGATATGGCTTTGTGCAGCCATGGCTGCTCAAGGGGCGCCGGGCTCCGGACAGCGCCATCGCATTTTCCACGACTGAACCGCTTCCGGAACCACAAAGCGCATCCATGGGCAGCCCCGTTGCGCGCTCGACGATTTAGCAGTGGATAGGCGTATCCTGTTCCCGCCGGAACAGCTTTGCATCAGCCGTTGCTGGCAGACTCGCGGCACACTCACTGATGAGGAGCCGCACCATGCACACGCTCAGCAATCCCCGTCGTCTCGGAATGATCGCCGCTATCCTGGCTGGCAGCCTCGTCGGCACGTGGGCCGCTGCAGCGCCCGTGGCGCCGATCGCACATGAAGCATCCAGTGCACGTCAATGCACGAACACGCTCTGTACGAACCGTCTCTGGCTGCGTGCGCCCGTCCTGCGGCGGCATATCGGATAATTGACGCCGCGCAACTCACTCGTGCCCTTTTGCGGCCGTCGGCATTCGTGTCGGCGGCCGCAATTGCATATCGGCCCGCACTAAAGCAAAGCGCCCTCCGAACGGGGTTCGGAGGGCGCGCTCGTTTCCGTCGATCATCGTTATCGCTCTCACGCACGCCCTGCGATGCCGCCGAAGGCCATCCAGGGCGACCCCGAAACGACGATGATCTCGGCCGGCTGATGGCCGGAGATGATGAAATCGACCTCCTGGCCGACGAGGTCGGTCGCAGCGCTCATGACGTGCTTGCGCGCGAACCTGTAGCGGCAGCCATCGTCGGTCATGATGACGCCAAACCCGAGATCGTCGCGATACTTTGTGATCTCACCCTGCATGGCACACTCCTTTGATCTCGCCTCCGGACATTTCCGGTTCTGGCTGGTTGCGTGATGGGAGCACCTTGCAGCTTGCGCGGCACGCGCGCTGTTCCCGGCATAACAGGAGAGAAATTTCGAGCGCGCCTGGAAAGCAATCGCGCCTGTTCCCTGCGAAACAGACCGACTTTCCTCTGAGCCATAGGGTGGCGGCGTCGAACAAGCGCAGGGGGAGCCTCTGTGCAGAGCCCCGCCGGGCGAATTTGGAGGACTTTGTCATGCAGCCGCACCTCAGCACTAACTCATCGCAGGCCCAGCAGATCGAAAATCGCACGCCAAGCCGCGCCCGACGCCTTGCCGTCATGCTGAGTCTTGTTGCAGCCGGGGCCGCCTGCGTCCTCGTACCCATGTATGGGCCTAAGCAACTCGCAGCAGCGATGGCCCCTGCTGTCGCGACATCGGCGCAAGCCCTTCCCGATCGGCCGAACTCGGCGTGGATTGCTGCGGCGCCAGGACGTGTCGAGCCACGCTCGGGTCAGATCCGTCTCGGCAGCATCGCACCGGGTCGCATTCAAGAAGTGAGCGCTGCCATCGGGGACCGCGTCACCAAGGGCGATGTGCTCATCCGTCTTGACGACAAAGAGGCACGCGCGCGTTTGGCGGCAGCCGAAGCCGAGGTTTCGGTGCGTCAGCGTGAGCGCGATGCACAGGCCGAGACAGCGGGCCGCGAGGAAGTGCGCAAGGCAGAGGATGCGCTGTACGCCGCAGAGCGCGCCGCAACCGATGCTCGCTTCGCACTGGATGGCGTGCTCGCCACCGACAGGAAGGCCGCCGGCAATCCGCAGAACCTGCTTCGGGCGCGCAGCGAGCTCGCCAAGGCCGAGGACAAGCTCAAGCAGGAGCGCACGGCATTGGCGACGGCGCACGCGAAAGCAAAGGTGCCGGCGCCCAATCGCCTCGAAGCAGCACTCATCGCGGCACGTGCGGAGCTCTCACTTGCCGAGGAGATGGTCGAAAAGATGCGCATACGCGCGCCCCTCACCGGCTCGGTACTGCAGATCAACGCCAAGCCCGGCGAGCTTGCCATGCAGGCGGTCGAACAGGTGCTGATCGTGATGGGCGATCTCAGCCTCATGCGTGTGCGCGCCGAGGTCGACGAGCAGGATGTCGCCAAGATCAAGAGCGGACAGCAGGTCTTCGTGCGCAGCACGGGCTTTCCTGGGCGCGATTTCACGGGCTCGGTCACCGAGCGCGCGCCGTCTCTGGCTCTCCCGCGCATGGGTTCACGGGGCGCGCGGCGTTCGACCGACGTCGAGGTCATGGAGGTGATGATCGACCTCGAAGGTGCTGTGCCGCTGCTGCCCGGCATGCGCGCGGATGTATTTTTCCGGTGACGCCTGAGGGCGCGGCTGTCGGCGGCCAGCCGTGCGATCGAACAGCCGGAAGTCTCGTGGGAGCGGGCGACGACGCAGTTGCCCGCTCCCGCGAGCGTCTCGTTACATATGGAAGTAGGGATCGAGGACACGCACCTCCGTGATGCGGTCCACGGGCAGGCCGTTGCGTTCAGCCACCTTGCGAACGGCTTCCGGTGTCGGCGCATCGTAGATGCAGAAGGTGCGCTTCTTGTCCGGGGTGACGTAGGAGTGGACCCATGTAACGCCATGCTGCGCGTTGGTCTCGATGACGGTCGTTGCCGCCTCGCAGCCTTGCTGATTGGGAGCAAGGCCCAGACCGTTCGGAAAAGTACGTTCGATGAGATAGCGGGGCATGGGATGAACCTCCTTGCGATCGGGCCACCTCAGCCCGTCCCGCAAGACTTTTCATCGGCGAAGACAGTGCACATCGGGATGTCCTCCCTATTTTGCGCTGCTGCCCTCCCCATGTTACGCGAGCAGACCTTGTCCGTGTGCCATCGTCGCGGCCTCCGCGCGCGTCGCGACGCCCAGCTTGGCCAGGATTGCGGACACGTGATGATCGACGGTCTTGGCGGAGATACCGAACTCTCCGGCGATGCCGCGATTGCTCAAACCTCTGGCGATCGCTCCAAGGGTTTCCAGTTCACGGCTCGTGAGGCCGAACGCGTTCTTGCGCGTACTCGCGCGATGCCCGCGCGGAATGCCGTTGACGCCGGCTGCGCGCATGGACCGACGCAGGGCCAGCGCGGCGGGTGCCGCTCCCAGCATGTCGAAGATCTCAAGCGCGCGAAGCTGCGCGGCCTGATCCCCTTCCGCCAGGGCTCGTGCTTCCTCATAAGGGCAGCCGAGGCGGCGCCACTCGGCCGCCGCGCGCTTCCAGTTGCCCTCGATCTGCACGATGAAGGGGTGGGCTGCCCACTTGGGCACGAGAACGCGATCGTTCGCCAGTCTGCGCCAGTATGTAAACTCCCCGACATGCCACCGGTGGCGGTGTCGCAGGGCGAGATCGTAGGCGGCACGGGCCTCGTCGACGACCCGTTGGTGATCGGAAGCGAGCCAGGCAAGCTCCGCGCGCGCTGCGTGGACTGGTGCGAGGCGCTGCAGCGTTCCGGTGCGCGATGCCAGCTCCAAGGCCTCGTCGAGCGCTTGCGTGGCGCCCGGATCGCCGCGCCTCGCGCGCACGCGTCCGAGAGCTACAAGTGCCATGATCTTGCTGACTGCAGATAGATTCGGCTCAGCGATTGCCGCGGCGGCCAGTTCGGCGGCCTCGCTCCACCGCCCCTGATAGAGCCGCGTCAGCGCGAGCCACGCACTCATGTAGTGGTAGGCATTGTCGAGGTCGCGACTGCGAGCGAACGCAATGCCCGTGTTCAGTGCGCTTTCGGCGTCGGCGAAGCGATACTGCTCGCCATACGACGAACCGATATTCAGATGGGCGAGCGCCACGACCGAGTCGAAGCCGTTTGCGCGGGCGAGTTCGAGACAGCGATCGAGGTGCGAGCGCCCACGATCGTCGCCCGTGACCAGCAGCGCCGAACCCACCACCATCTCGCCTCCGGCAACGACGGCATTGTCCCCGATCTGCGCGGCAAGCTCGATTGCCTTCCGGCCCCATTTCACGGCCGCGCTACGATCCCGATCGAGCATCCGCAGATGGGCCTTCATTCGGTAGGCGGCCGCCAGTTGTGGGGGAGACGGCAACGACTTCAGCACCGAGATGGCGAGATCGCTCGCTGCCTCGGCCGCGGCGTTCTGGCCGCTGCGCACAAGGGGTCCAGCCAGCGCGGTGAGCGCCTCGCCCTCCTTGAGCCGATCTCGCATCTCGCGCCATAGCTCGATCGCCTCCTGATAGGCATTGATGGCCTCAGCCAGATTGTCGATCGTCGCGCACGCATCGGCATAGTTTTGAAGGAAGGACGCGCGTTCCGCTGGGGGGCGATCACCGGCGAAGCGGAGGACACGCTCATATTGTGCGGCGGCTTGCCGATGGGCGCCCAATGACGTCGCTGCCTCGGCTGCCATCACACCATACTTGACTACCGCCTCTCCATTGTCGGCGCCTTCGGCAAAGTGCGCAATCCGCGCGAGGTCGCTCCGGCCGGCGCCAATCAACTCGACTGCGGCCTGGAGGGCGGTCCGATAGAGCTGCCGGCGTCGCAACGGATCGATGGCCTCGAGGATTGCGTCGCGCACCAGTTCATGGCGAAACCCCACACCGTCGCTCTCCTGTTGCAGCATTCCGAGCGAAATGCAGCCAGCGAGGCCGTCCGGCGACTTGGCAACCGCTTGCTCCAGCATGCGGTGCTCGATCCTGGTGCCGATCACCGCGATCAGCTCCAGGAGGTCGCGGGCAGGCGTAGCAAGCTGATCGGCGCGCGCCAGCACGGCATCGCGCACGGTCACGGGTATGCCCCGCCCGGATGCGGCGACGATCTCCGATACAAAGAACGGGTTTCCGCCTGTCTGCCGGTGCAGCGCCTTGACGTCGGATACCTTGCCGTCAGCAAGCGTGCGCACGGCATCGACGCTGAGGCGCGTCAGCTCGATGCGATGGAGCGCCTTGGACCCGGCCACGTTGCCGAGCAGCCTCCGGAGTAACTGGCCGATCTCGTCGTTGCGAT
Organism: Pseudomonadota bacterium; assembly: GCA_023410905.1. Classification (GTDB taxonomy): domain Bacteria; phylum Pseudomonadota; class Alphaproteobacteria; order Rhizobiales; family Hyphomicrobiaceae. The sequence continues at coordinate 6,661 of JAEYPL010000040.1, read as the reverse complement.
AGGTCGCGATCACCAGCACACGCAGGGACGCAATGCGGCGGCTCAGGTACCTGATGAGATCCAAGGTCGCCTCGTCGGCCCAATGGATGTCCTCTATGAGCAGGACGGCGGGTTTGGCACTGTTCTGCAGCAAGTCGAGGAAGGTCGAGAACAAGGCTGCCTGGCCGCCGCCTTCAAGCTGGCGGCGCAGCTGTTCGCCGCCGAATTGCCGGGCGATGTCATGCAGCGGCGCCAGTGGCGAGGGCATGAAGAATGCATCGCAATGGCCCTTGAGCACCAGGGCCCCACGCCCCTGAACCGCGAGGAAATGCTCGACGAACGACGTTTTGCCGATGCCCGCCTCGCCGCTGATCAAGGCAAGGCATCCTTGCCCGGCGCTCGCCGCCGTAAAGGACGCCGTGAGCTTTTCTAGATCGCGCTCGCGTTCAAGCAGCTGCGTGCCCATGACCCTGCAAACGTGTCTGTTGGCGTGCAGGCCTAGGATAGAGCCAAAGTCGGGGCGCTGCCTACCCGATGTCGCTGACTGGTTATGCGGGCACTTCGCGAAACGCCTACAAACCCAGATCCGACAAACCAGGATGGTCGGCGGGCCGCGGCCCGGATGACCAGTGGAACTTGCGCTCCGCTTCATCGATCAGCAGATCGTTGATGCTCGCGAAGCGGCGATGCATGAGGCCTTCGGTCGTGAACTCCCAGTTCTCGTTGCCGTAGGAGCGGAACCACTGCCCACGGTCGTCGTGCCATTCGTAGGCAAAGCGCACGGCGATGCGATTGCCGGCGAATGCCCACAGCTCCTTGATCAGCCGGTAGTCGAGCTCCTTCGCCCACTTCCGTTCGAGGAAGGCGATCACCTCGTCGCGCCCGCGCGGAAACTCCGCGCGGTTGCGCCAGATGGTGTCGGGTGTGTAGGCCATCGACACGCGCGCGGGATCGCGCGTGTTCCACGCGTCTTCGGCCATCCGTACTTTCTGCGTCGCTGTCTCCAGCGTAAAGGGCGGAAAGGGTGGCCTCGACATGGCTCCAGTCTCCGGATCAGGTTTCCTTGAAACCGTAGGCGGGAATGCCCTGCTCGTTCTCGTAGTACTTGAAGGGAAGGAACTTGCCGGACATCGAGATCTTGACGCGATCGCCCTTCTCGTTGGGCAGCCGCTCCATGGTCATGTCGAAGTCGATCGCCGACATGATGCCGTCGCCGAACTCCTCCTCGATCAGCGCTTTCCAGGCCGGGCCGTTGACCAGCACCAGCTCGTAGAAGCGATAGATCAGCGGATCGGTCGGCGGCATCGATGTGCCGGCACCGCGCATCGGCACCTCGTTGAGCATCTTTTCCTCGGTCGCGCTCAGGCCGAACAGTGCGGCGGCCTTCTTCGCCAGCGGCTTCACGAGCTTGTGCTGGCCGAGCAGCGCGCCCACGACGAGCACGGGGCTCATGCCGCCGATCTCATTGCAGATCGTGGCCCACGTCAGGCCCCTCTCGCGCTTGATGTCGAGGATCTTCTCGGTGAGCTGGTCGCGTGTCATGGTTGTTCTTCCTCCACTCTGGATGGTTGTGGTGCAGGGGGCGCGCCAGGTCAGGCGGCCGAGCTCGAACTCGCCGGGACCGGCTTTCCCGGGACGCTGCCAGCAGTTGTCGGCTTGCCGGCGGCCGGCCGGACAACCGCCGGGTGGCGCGGATCGAAGGCGCCGCCGGCGCCGCCGGCAAGCTCGCGCGATCGCGTGACCAGGAAGTCGATGAGGTGATTGCGCAGCGGGTAGTAGTTGGCGTGCCGATGCACGTCGGCGCGCTTTCGGTCTCCGGGAAGCGTGTTCTCGACGATCTCGGCAATGCGCGCCTTCGGCCCGTTGGTCATGAGGAGAATACGATCGGCGAGCAGCAGCGCTTCGTCGATATCGTGGGTGATCATGAATGTCGTCTGGTGCGTCTTGGCGCGGATGGCCAGAACCTCGTCCTGGAGCGAGCCGCGCGTCAGCGCATCGAGCGCGCTGAACGGTTCGTCCATCAGCATGATCTTCGGCTCGATGGCGAGCGCGCGTGCGATCCCGACCCGCTGGCGCATGCCGCCGGAGAGCTGCGCTGGCTTCTTCAGCTCCGAGCCGCTGAGTTCGACCAGCTCCAGGTACTTCATGGCGTGCTCGCGCACCTGCTCGCGGCTCCAGTCCTTGTGACGGGATGCGACGCCGAGCTCGACATTTGCGAGCGCCGTCATCCACGGCATCAATGCATGGCTCTGGAAGATCACCGCGCGGTCCAGGCTCGGACCGTCGATCGCTTCACCGCCGACGATGACGACGCCGTCGGACGGCCGGTCGAGACCGGCGAGGACATTGAGGATCGTCGACTTGCCGCAGCCGGAATGTCCGATGACGCAGACGAACTCGCCGGGATTGACGGTGAACCACACGTTATCGAAGACGGTCAGCTCGCCCTTTCCGCCCGGCTCGGGATAGCGCCGTGTGAGGCCCTCGACGCTGATGAGCGGTTTCGGCCGTGGCGCGCTCGCGGCAGTATCCGCACTATTCGGCATAGGACACCATCCGCTGCAGGTAGGCCATGATCTGATCGAGCACCATGCCGACGAGACCGATCAGCAGGATCGCGTTGATGACATTGGTGATCGAGAGGTTGTTCCACTCGTTCCACACGAAGTAGCCGATGCCGGTGCCGCCGACGAGCATCTCCGCCGCGACGATGACGAGCCAGGCAATACCGATCGATATGCGCATTCCGGTGAGGATCGTCGGCGCCGCGGCCGGCAGGATCACGCGCGTCGCCGTGCGCCACCGCGACAGCTCCAGCGTCTTCGAGACGTTGATCCAGTCCTTGCGGACGCTGGCGACGCTGAACGACGTATTGATGAGCGTCGGCCACAGCGAGCAGATGAAGATCACGAAGATCGCCGATATCGAGCTGTCCTTGATCGTGTAGAGCGCGAGCGGCATCCAGGCGAGCGGCGAGATCGGCTTCAGGATCTGAATGAACGGATCGAGCGCCTTGCTCATCAGCGGCGACATCCCGATCAGGAAGCCGATCGGCACCGCGACGATCACGGCGAGCAGATAGCCCATCAGCACCCGCGCGAGAGAGTAGGCGAGCTGGATGCCGACGCCCTTGTCGTTGGGGCCGTTGTCGTAGAACGGCTGCTTCAGATGCTGCCAAAGCGACGCGCCCACATCCAGCGGCCCGGGAACGGCCGACGTACCCTGCACGGCGCTCTGGCCCATGAGCTTGGCGTACTCGGGGTCCATCTGCGCGGCGCTGCCGCCCCCGCTGACAGCGAAGTGCCAAGCCAGCAGGAACACGACCAGGATCGCGAACGATGCGATCGCAGCGCGCGTATTGAGCGACATAGCCATGGAATCAGCCCCGCTTGATCGCAAAGCTCTTGATGTACTCGTCCGGCTTCGACGGATCGAAGGGCTTGCCCATGACCGAGAAGGTCTTGGTGGTTGATGCGGGCGGTGTCAGCCCCGCTTCCTTCATCAGCTTGGCCGCGTCGGTGGCGAGGAACACCTGCTTGGCCACTGCTGCGTAGTCGACGTCGCCCTTGAGCTGTCCCCAGCGTTTCATCTGGGTCATGATCCAGATCGCGAAGCTCTCGTAGGGGAAGGGGTCGAAAGCGATGCGGTTCGGCTCCTTCTTGATGTTACCGAGCCCATCGGCGTAGGTGCCGGTCAGGATCTGCTCGATCACGATCTGCGGCTGGTTGAGATAGTTCGCCGGCGCGATCGCCTCGGCGATCTGCTTGCGGTTTTCGGCTTTGGTGGCGAAAGCCGTCGCCTCGATGATGGCCTTGAGCAGTGCGCCATAGGTATTGGGCATCGAGGTGACGAACTCGCGCGACGCCGCGAATGCGCAGCATGGGTGCCCGTCCCAGATCTCTTTCGACAGGATGTGGATGAAGCCGACGCCGTCGTAGACCGCGCGCTGGTTGACCGGATCGGGCGCGAGGAAGCCGTCGATGTTGTCGGCGCGCAGGTTGGCGACCATTTCGGGCGGCGGGATCGCGCGGATCTGGACGTCGGTATCGGGATCGATGCCGGCCTCCGCGAGATAGTAGCGCAGAAGATAGTTGTGCATCGAGAAGTCGAAGGGCACCGCAAACTTGAAGCCCTTCCAGGACTTCGGGTCGCGCTTGTCCTTGTGCTTGATTGCCAGCGTGATCGCCTGGCCGTTGATGTTCTCGACAGCTGGCATCGTATAGGGCTGCGGCGTCGAGCCCACGCCGAGCGAGATCGCGATCGGCATCGGCGAGAGCATGTGCGCTGCGTCGTATTCCTTGTTGAGTGTCTTGTCGCGGACGACCGCCCAGCCGGCGGTCTTGATCACCTCGACGTTGAGACCCTGCTTGGAATAGAAGCCCATCGGGTGCGCCATGATGATCGGCGTCGCGCACGTGATCGGGATGAAGCCGACCTTGAGGTCCTTCTTCTCAGGAGTAGCGCCCTGCGCGAAGGCGTCGGTCACCGTGCCGAGTGGCAGGAATTGCGCGATCGCTGCGAGAGCCGTCGAGGCGCCGACAGCGGTCAAGAAGCTGCGGCGGGTAGCGGTGTCCGGTATGAGTGCCTGCAGCACCGTCGCCTGGACCACCCGCTCGGCGCGGCGGAACTCGTCATTGGCGACGGCATTGGCGTCCTGATCGTGCTCGGCCTGATTTGCATGCCGGCCGCAGCCGCATCCGCGCTGATGAACGTGGCGAGCATCGGTCGGATCGTCGAAAATTCCCATAGCCACCTCGCTGAAGTCACCCACCTGCACAGATGCTTCAGCAAGTGCCGTGCCAGCTGGTAACCAAACAAGATTGTGCGCAATTTCAGTGCGTTGATTGATCGGAGTTCGAGCGATGGTGCTACGAGATTTCGTTTATGATGATATTTCGTAGGCAGCGTGATGAAATTTCGTAGCGACGCGGGGAAGGCTGCGGCATGTCGGATTTGGGTGTCGCGTTCGAGCATTCCGCCGAGGCCACGCTCGTGCTCGATCCGGCGAACGATCGGATTGTCGATGTCAATCAGCGCGCCGCTGCATTGCTCGGCCGCACGCGCGAAGAGCTGCGGACCACGCGGGCGAGCGCTCTTCACCCGGACCAGCTCGGCGCCCTCATCGTGTTCAGTCAGGCCGTGCTGCTCAAGGGCCGCTATTGGACGCAGTTGCTGACGCCAAGCCATGCGGACGGACGTCTCCTCCATCTCGCCTACATGGGCGCGGCGATCCCCCGCGACGACGGCGACTGGCTGCTGGTGACGTTGACCGACATCGAGGAGCGCCAACGCCACCTCGTCAATCTCGAGGCCGATCTCTACATGCGTTCGGGCGCCACCGAATGGCAGCGCGCCGAACGCTATTTCCAGGATCTGGAGCGCGAAAACCGGCTGATCCTGCGCGCGGCGGGCGAAGGCATCTACGGCGTCAACGCGGACGGGCTGACCACATTCGTAAATCCCGCAGCCGAGCGCATGCTCGGCTGGAAAGCGAGCGAGGTCGTCGGCCGGGACATGCACAGCATGGTCCATCACAGCCATCTGGATGGCCAGCCCTACCCCAGTGCCGATTGCCCCATCTATGCCGCCTTCCGTGACGGCGCCGTGCATAAGATCGACACCGAGGTATTCTGGCGCAAGGATGGCACGCCGCTCTTCGTCGAGTACACCTCGACGCCGATCCGCGAGCGCGGCGTCTTGATCGGCGCCGTCATCGTCTTCCGTGATGTCACCCAACGCCGCGAAAGCGATGCACGTCTCCAGCGCGCGCTCGAGGAAGTGGAGCGGCTGCGCGAGCGCCTGGAGCTGGAGAATGCTTACCTGAAGGAGGAGATCCGCCTCGAATTGCGCCATGGTGCCATCATCGGTACCAGCGCGCCCATGCAGAAGGTGCTCCACCAGATCCAGCTCGTCGCCGAGACCAACGCCACGGTCCTCATTACCGGCGAATCCGGCACCGGCAAGGAGTTGATTGCGAGCGCTATTCACGAGGCGAGTCTGCGCAAGGATCGACCGCTCGTGCGCGTGAACTGCGCGGCTATACCCCGAACGCTTTTCGAGAGTGAGTTCTTCGGCCACGTGAAGGGCGCGTTCACCGGAGCGCTGCGAGACCGCATCGGCCGCTTCGAGCTCGCGGATGGCGCCACGCTGTTCCTCGACGAGGTCGGTGAAATTCCGCTCGAGCTGCAAAGCAAGCTTCTGCGGGTGCTGCAGGAGCAGCAGTTCGAGCGTGTCGGCGAGACGCGCACGCGAAACGTCGACGTCCGCATCATCGCGGCGACCAACCGGCCACTCGATCGCGAGGTCAAAGCCGGGCGCTTCCGCGAGGATCTCTACTATCGGCTGGATGTGTTCCCGATCCACTCCGTGCCGTTGCGCGAGCGCGCAGAGGACATCCCGCAGCTCGCCCAGCACGCGCTGGGCACGATCTCGCGCAAGCTCAATCTGCGCGATCTCTCGCTGACCAAGGGCAATATCGACCAGCTCCGCCGCTACGATTGGCCGGGTAACGTGCGCGAGCTCGAGAATGTGATCGAGCGCGCCGCGATTTTAGCGGTCAACGGGCGCCTGCGCATCGACCTCCCGACGCGTGCTTCGGGCGTCGGCCATTCGGAGCCGATGCCGACGCACACCGATATTATCGACGAGGCGGCGCGGCGCGACCGCGACCGCAGAAGCATCC
>JAEYPL010000031.1 GCA_023410905.1 Pseudomonadota bacterium | reverse complement strand
AGCATGATCTAGGAGAGAGGAACGATGACGGAGAAGCAGGGTCAGGTCGCAGGCAAGGTTGCCCTCGTCACGGGAGGGGCCTCGGGCATCGGCGAGGCATGCTGCCTGACACTGGCGCGAGAAGGTGCCAGCGTCGTTATCACGGATATCGACGAGGCACGTGGCAAGGATCTCGTCGAGAAGATCGCCGTCAATGGCGGCAAATCCATCTTCCTGAAGCAGGACGTCACCAACGAAGCACGCTGGCCGGAAGTGATCGCGGCGACCGAGGAAGCCTTCGGCGGTCTCCACATTCTGGTGGCCAACGCAGGCATTGGCGTCATGGTCCCCATACTCGATATGACGCTCGCGGACTGGCAGCGTCAGAATGCGATCAACCTCGACGGCGTCTTCCTCTCGGTGAAGTATGGCATTCCCGCCATGCGCCGCAGCGGTCCGGGCGGCTCGGTCATCATGATGTCGTCGATCGCCGGGCTTCGCGGTTCCGTCGGCCTTGCGGGCTACTCCGCGACCAAGGGCGGTGTTCGCCTGTTCGCCAAGTCTGTCGCACTCGAATGCGCCGCCGCCCGCGACGGCATTCGCGTGAACTCGGTCCATCCTGGCGTGATCGACACACCGATCTGGAACAAGATTCCGACCGGCGCCACCGGTTCGCACAACAATGCGCCGATCGACCCGCGCGCCCGCTCGCTGTGGATGATTCCCATGGGCGAGCTCGGCACCGCGCAGGACATTGCCGATGGCGTGCTCTACCTCGCATCGGACTTGTCGAAGCACGTCACTGGATCGGAGCTCGTCATCGACGGCGGCATCATGAGCGGCGTTCTGCCTCGCTCACTCCAGCACCAAGCATAGTCCCACGTCACGTCACCTCGGAGCCCTCATGGACACGCTGCATTTCAAATCGGCCGTCGAACTCGCCGAGCTCATCCGCACGAAGAAGGCATCGGCCGTCGAAGTGCTGGAGCACTTTCTCGCGCGCATCGAGAAGTACAATCCGCAGCTCAATGCCGTGATCTGGATGGATGCCGAGCGTGGACGCAAGCGCGCGCGGGAGGCCGATGCGGCACTCGCGCGCGGTGAGGTCTGGGGGCCGCTACACGGCGTGCCTATGACGATCAAGGAGAGCTACCAGGTACCCGGCTCGCCAACGACCTGGGGCCTTCCCGAATACAAAAACAACATCACCGAGACGAGCGCGCTTGCCGTCGAGCGGCTGGAGAAGGCCGGCGTCAATCTCTTCGGCAAGACCAACGTGCCCGTGCTGCTCGCCGACTGGCAGAGCTACAATCCCGTCTATGGCTCGACGAACAATCCCTGGAACACGGCGGTCACGCCCGGTGGTTCCTCGGGTGGTTCGGCGGCAGCTCTGGCCGCGGGCTTGACCGGAGTCGAAGCCGGCAGCGACATCGGCGCGTCCATCCGCAATCCCGCGCACTACTGCGGCGTGTTCGGGTTGAAGCCGACGTACGGCATCATTCCGCTGCGCCGGCATTCGCTGCCGGGGAGCTTCGCCCCGGGCGATATCTCCTGCGTCGGTCCAATTACGCGCGGTGCGGCCGACCTCGATGTCATGCTCGACGTCATGAGCGGCGCCGACGAGATCGAGGAGAACTGCTGGAAGCTCCAGTTACCCGAAGCCAAGGCCACCTCACTCAAGGGCATGAAGATCGCGGTGAAGCTCCGCGATCCGAACTGCGAGATCGACGGCGAGTACGCGAATATCCTGCAGGCGCTCGTCGAAAAGCTCGCGAAAGCGGGCGCTACCGTGAAGGAAATCGAGCCGCAGATCGATACCAAGCGCCTGCACGAAATCTACGTGCTGCTGCTTCGCTCGGCAACGTCGGCGCGCACGCCCGATGCCGATATCGCGGGCTGGAAGTCCGCACTCGCTGCTGCCGGCGCCAACCCCGATCAATATCTCGATCTCATGGTGAAAGGCGTCGATCTTCCGCATCGCGCGTGGCTGCCGCTCAACAACGAACGTCACAAGCTGCGCTTTGCCTTCGATGCCTTCTTCAAGGATTGGGACATCCTGCTCTGCCCTGCGGCGTCCTCCGCGGCGTGGCCACACGACCAGTCCGGGGAACGCTGGCGTCGTACGATCCCGATCAACGGCAAGCCACAGCCGACGACATCACAGCTCTTCTGGGCTGGCTATTCGGGTGTCGTGTATCTGCCGTCAACGGTAGGTCCTGCCGGGCTCACGAAGTCCGGCCTGCCGGTTGGCTATCAGGCGATCGCGCGCCATGGCCACGACAAGACGGCCGTCGCCTTCAGTCGCTTTGTCGAGCGCGAGATCGGCGGCTTCGTGCCGCCGCCGGGCTACGCGTGATCGACGACTTTTTCTCGGACTTCTTTTTCGCCGCGCGCGTCGCCACCTCGGCGGCGCGCCGGCACCAGACCAGCATTTCCTCGTCATCGTCCAGCAGACGCTCGGGCGCGCGCCAGTACGAAGGCAACGAGCGCGTGCCTGTCTTCATCTCGTAGGTAAAGGGTCCAAGCCCTTCTGCTTCGAAATCCGGGACGGTCGTCGGGTCCGCCTTCAGGTACAGCGTGTCGTCAGAGATGAGCGCAAACATGAGCCCATCCTTGAAGATGCCTGCACCACCGAACATACGGCGCGGCGACACGCCCCCGAGCGGGCGAAGCACGTCCATGAGATGCGCGATGAGTGCAGCATCCACGGACATGCTTCAGCCTCCTTACGCAGCGGCCTTGATGATCTCCGCCGCCTTCTCGCCAACCATGATCGACGGCGCATTCGTATTGCCGGAGGGCATGGTCGGGAAGATCGAGGCGTCGGCGATCCGCAAGCCCTCGATGCCGTGCACCTTGAGCTTGTCATCGACGACGGTGTTCTGCCCCGCCGGTCCCATGCGGCAGGTGCCGATCGGATGATAGGCCGTCTGTGAATTGTTGCGGATCCAGGCCAGGATCTCATCGTCCGTCTTGGCTTTGGGGCCGGGATCGTATTCATCGCCGCGATAGAGATCGAGCGCCGGTTGGCTCACGATCTTTCTCACCATCTTGAAACCGTCGACCATGCACTGCTGATCAATCGGGTTCGTCAGGAAGTTGAACAGGATCTTCGGCTGGTCGTTCGGATCGGCCGAGCGAATATGGATCGAGCCGAGGCTCTCCGGACGCAGCTGGTACACCGACAGCGTCATCGACGGGAATTCCTGCAGGATGCGCTTCTTCGGGTCCTTCACCGAGTACGGCACGATGTGCATCTGGACGTCCGGCGTCTCCATTTCCTTCTGCGTCTTGAGGAAGGCGAGCAGCGGCGCCGACGGCAGACTGAGGAAGCCGCCACGCGTCGTCGCATACTTCAGGGCTTCTCTCACGGCACCGAAGCCGCGCGCCCGCGTATTGTAGGACACACTCGGCACTTTCACGTGCCAGATGCCGCGCGCATTGATGTGATCGCGCAGGTTCTCGCCGACGGCCGGCAGCGCGTGCTTCACCTCGATGCCGAACTGCTTGAGAACCTCAGGCCGCCCGATGCCCGAAAGCTCCAGAAGCTGCGGCGTCGCGACCGCACCCGCCGAGAGGATCACCTCACGGTTCGCCCGCACTTCGATCTGGCGTCCATAGCGCTCGTAGACGATGCCGACGCACTTCTTGCCTTCGAGCACGATCCGTCGCGTCGGCGCATCCGCAATCACGCGCAGGTTCGGCCGCTTCATCGCGGGCTTGAGGTAGCACCGCGAGACGCTCATCCGAATGCCCTTGTGGATGCTCGTCTGCGTCTTGCCGATGCCTTCCTGATCCTCAGCGTTGTAGTCTTTGGTGATCTTGTGGCCCGCCTGCTCGCCCGCCTTGAAGAGCGCATCGTAAAGCGGGTTCTGATCCGGCACGACCGACACCTTCAGAGGCCCATCGGTGCCGCGACCATTCTCCGGGCCGCCCTCGTAGTTCTCGATCTTCGTGAAGACCGGCGCGACGTCGTTCCAGCTCCAACCGCGCGCACCCATCTGCGCCCAGGTGTTGTAGTCGAGCGGCTGGCCGCGCACCCACACGAGCCCATTGATCGCACTCGATCCGCCGACCACCTTGCCGCGCGGAACGGGAATCTTGCGGTTGCCCGTGCATTCCTCGGGCTCCGACTCGTAGAGCCAGTTGGCCGCGGGATTGTGGATCAGGAGGCCGAAGCTGACGGGGAGCCACGAATAAATATGGCTCGCGGGCCCTGCCTCAACGAGCAGAACGCTGTTCTTGGGATTCTCGCTCAGGCGCGATGCGAGCGCGGCACCCGCCGAACCAGCGCCGACGATGATATAATCATACTGCTCCATGGTGCTCCCTGCCCCGTATGTCGCGAGCTTCGTGCCCGCTGTCGCGCCATTCCTAGCAATGTCGGGCCGCCGATGACCAGTACTCGAATGATCGTAGCGGGCTGCATTGGACGCACATTTCGGGCGGCCCACGATCACACGCGCCGGAGATAGCCGCCGCCAATTCCCTCCCCTAAGATGCCCTTGGCACCCCCCAATACGTGCATTCATGGCATTGAACAGGAGGAAATCATGCCTGAGCCCACGACATTTCCGGGCCTTGTGGAATGGTCCGGAGAGAACCCCGGCATCTCGCTCAAGGAGACACCCGACGGACCGTTTGTCACTCTAGCGAGCTTCTTCCGCGTCGTGCTCTCGCCGCATGGTCGCGGCCATGCACTGGTGCTCATGCAATCGCCGCAGGAAGCGAACCCGCCCGCCACACGCGCGAACTATATCCTGCACGACAACGAAGCGCTCGCCCGCTACCTCGTCTCGGACTTCGTCTCGAATTTCGGCAGCTACAAGGGCCTGCCGGGCCTCGCAGGCGTGACCTACAAGAAGCTCGACAGCGTCGATGCCTCGGGCGATCCGGGCTCCGCCTACAAGGAGACGCTCAAGGCCGGCGACCTCGATGTCGAGCTCGCGTGGAGCGGTCTCGGCGAGCCCTTCTGCTTCGCGCTGCCGCCCGACAAGTCCGCGACGGGCCGTCACTGGATGCCGAGCCTGTTCGTCGGCTGCAGCGAAGCCTCGATCACCGTCAACGGCCGCCGTCTGCCCGGCAAACCCATCCCGCGACAGGTTGCAGGTCAGACCATCTCGACTGCGATGCTCGCCTTCTCGGAAACGTGGATCAAAGTGTGAGCCTCACGACGCCCGCGCGATCACCGCGTGCAGGAGGACATTGACGCCCGGCACTGTCGCCGCAAAATCGATGTCCTCCGCCTCGTTGTGGCTGATCCCGCCCTTGCAGGGCGTGAAGATCATCGCCGACGGGCATACGCGCGTCATGTTGTAGGAATCGTGGCCCGCCTGCGTCTCGATATCCATGGACGGCACGCCGAGGCGCTCCGCCGTCTCGCGGATAAGCGCGATTAGCCCCGGATCGAAGGTCAGGCCACCGAAGCCCCAGCGCTCGGCGATCTCGATATTCGTGTGCGAACGGCGTGCCGACTCGACAACGGCCGCCTCTACCTCGGCAACCATATCCGGCAGGCGCTCCTTCTTGGGATGACGGAAGTCGATCCACAAATCCGCTTCGTCCGAGAGAATGCCCGGCAGGTTCGGCCGCAGATCGAGCCGCGCGACGCTGGTCTTGCCGTCCTCCGGTGCATAGCGCCAGCCGATGTCGTCGATGGCGACGGCCACATAGGACGCGCCGACGAGTGCATTGCGACGAAGCATCATCGGCGTCGGACCGACGTGCGATGTCTCGCCGCGCACGGCGATGCGCATGCCCTGCATCGCAAAGCCGCCCGTTACAATGCCGAGCGGCAGGCCCACCGCATCGAGCTTCGGCCCCTGCTCGATGTGCAACTCGAAATAGCTGTCGATCTCACGCCCACCGACCGGCACCTCGCCGCGATAACCGATCCGCACGAGTTCGTCGGCAAAACGCAAGCCATCCTTGTCGCGTCGATTTTCCACCCATTCGATCTGCGTCGGATCGGAAAACGCCAGCGACGCGAGTATGGGCGGCGGAAAGCGTGCACCTTCCTCGTTCGTCCAGTTGACCACTTCGATCGGCCGCCTTGTCTTGATGCCGCGCTCGTCGAGCGTGCGTAGCACTTCGAGCCCCGACATCACGCCGAGAATGCCGTCGAAGCGCCCACCTTTGGCCTGCGTGTCGAGGTGGCTGCCAATCAGCACCGGCGCCGCGCTCGGATCCGTTCCTTCACGGCGCACGAACATGGAACCGAGGCGGTCGATTTTAAGACCATAGCCATCCGCGCGTACCCAGCCAGCGAACATGTCGCGCACGGCCTTGTCCTCGTCGCTGAGCGTAAGGCGGCGAATTCCGCCGGCTGGCGTACGCCCGATCTCCGCCGAGGCCATGAGACACTGCCAGAGACGGTCGGGATTGATGGAAAGGTTCGTGCTCATGTCTTTTTCTTGCCGCCGGCTGCTGGGAAGAGGTTTGCCACGCGCCTGTTGTGCCATGCCGGCGGCGGCCATCGATAGAGCGAAATATGCCCGGCAACGGCGCTGCCTAAAATTCGATCTGTCGCGGTAGTCGCATCACGTCAGGGGAAAGAACGCGCCACCGCTCCACACGCCGAGACGGCCCGCATCGTCCTCGAGGGCCATCTCCACGAGGTCATAGTAGAGCGCGCGCGTCACCAAAGCCTCGAGCCGGCCGCGGACGAGGACATAGGGCTTCAGTCCGCCGGTCCCCGCCTCCGGCGCAAATCGCATGGGGTGCTCGGGTCCGCAGCGCACGACATCGTCCACATTCGTGCGGAAGATGAGCTCCTGCGCGCACCCCTCCCCCGAGACTTCCATCTCGACCGCCAGAAAGGGGGCATCGGCGACCGCGACATCCACTTTCTCGACGGGGGTCACGAGAAAGTGACGGCCGTCCGGATCGCGCCGCAGGACACGGGAGAAGAGTCGCACCAATGGTTTCCGGCCGATCGGGCTCCCCTGGTAGAACCACGTCCCGTCCGCCGCGATGGCCATGCCAATATCCCCGCAATAAGGGGGATTCCAGCTGTCGACCGGGGGCAGGCGATCCTTGTCCTGGGCGCGCAGCATGGCCTCCAGCCCCGCGAGCGGCGCCGCTTCTGCGGACCCGGACCCCGCTGGCCCTGCGTCAACCTGACTTGTTTCCCGGCGACTGCCCTGCATATCGTGTGGACTCATGAGGCGACCTTGCTTGCGTGACGCAGTTCGCGTTTGGCACCATACGATCCCAACGGCCCGGCATATTGCCGGTTCCCCCGCGCCTTTCGCGGCGGCCTTGCGATCGATGCCAAGCGTTTCATTTGGACCGACTGCTCAATTGATCGGCACTGCGCTCCATAATCTGAACATCTTCGCTGCCTCAAAATTTCGCAACCTCAGAAAAACGGCAGTATAATCGCGCCATGACAACAGTAATCGATACCCAGGACAACATCGTCGCGCGCGTCGAGGCCGCTGGTGAGCGGGTGCGGCGCGTCCACGAGGCCACGGCCTCCGTCATCTTCGGCCAGGACAAGGTCATTGAGCAGACGCTCGTGACGATCCTTTCCGGCGGCCACGCGCTGCTGATTGGCGTGCCCGGTCTGGCGAAGACGCTTCTCGTCGAGACGCTCGGGCGTGTGCTCGGCCTCGATGCCAAGCGCATCCAGTTCACGCCGGACCTCATGCCCTCCGACATCATCGGCGCCGAAGTGCTCGAAGACGCTCAAGGCGGACGGCGCAGCTTCCGCTTCATTCGCGGACCGGTCTTCACGCAGCTCCTCATGGCGGACGAGATCAACCGGGCATCGCCGAAGACGCAGTCGGCGCTGCTCCAGGCCATGCAGGAGCATCACGTCACTGTCGCCGGTCAGCGCCATGATGTGCCCTCGCCTTTCCACGTGCTTGCGACGCAGAACCCGCTCGAGCAGGAAGGCACGTATCCGCTTCCCGAAGCACAGCTCGATCGCTTCCTGCTGCAGGTGGATGTCGACTATCCCGACACGGCCGCCGAGCGGCGCATGCTGTTCTCCACGACTGGCACTGAAGAGCGCCGCCTCGAGGCGATCCTCTCCGGCCCCGAGCTCATGAGCATCCAGCGTCTCGTGCGCCAAATCCCCGTGCCGGACAAGGTTGTCGATGCGATCCTGACGCTCGTGCGCACGGCTCGTCCCGGAACAGGCGCCGACAGCGAGACCGACAAGTTCGTCGCCTGGGGCCCCGGCCCGCGCGCATCGCAGGCACTCATGCTCGCCGTTCGCGCCAAGGCGCTGGTCGATGGCCGGCTGGCGCCCTCGGTCGACGACGTGGTCGCGCTCGCCGAGCCCGTTCTCAAGCATCGCATGGCCCTGAATTTCGCGGCTCGCGCCGAGGGGCATCAGATCGGCGCCGTCATCGGCCGTCTGGCCGCCAACATCGCGTGAGGCGAACCATAGACGCCCCATACCCATCTCCTTCGAGCCTGTTGTTGGCGGAGACCGCACACGCCATGCGACCCCGGCCGAGATTGTTCCCGAGGAGGTCGGCATGAGTCCGGCCCGGGCTGCTGTCGGCCGGCTCGAGCTCGAGGCGCACGGCCTCGCCGATCGCCTGCCGGACCTCGTGATCGAGACGAACCGCGTCGCGAGCACGGTCGCGCATGGCATTCATGGCCGTCGTCGCGCCGGCCCCGGCGAGACCTTCTGGCAGTTTCGCCAGTTCGAGGGCGCCGATGCGGCAACGCTCATCGACTGGCGCCGCTCGGCAAGCTCCGATCAGTTGTACGTGCGCGAGCGCGAGTGGGAAGCCGCGCATACGGTCTGGCTCTGGCCCGATCTCTCGCCCTCGATGGATTTCAACAGCGAGCTAGCGACCGTCACAAAGCGCGACCGCGCGATCGTGCTCATGCTGGCTGCCGCCGAGTTGCTCGTGCGCGGCGGCGAGCGCGTGGCACTGCTTGGCCTCGGCCGTCCGACCGCAAGCCGGAAGGCCGCCACGGTCATCGCCGAAACCGTCCTCACGAACATCAAGTCACCTCTGCTCACCACGAGCCTGCCGCCCAAGATTCGCCTGCCGCGCTTTTCGGGTGCCATTCTCATCAGCGACTTTCTCGATCCGCTCGACACCCTCGGGCCGCGCCTCGAAGAGCTGGCGGGTGCCGGCGTCAGCGGACATCTCGTGCAGGTCATGGACCCGGCGGAGGAGACTTTGCCTTACGAGGGGCGCGCTGAATTCCTCGGCCCTGAGGTTGCGGGCGAGCGCTGGATCGTTGATCGTGTCGAAACCATGCGGGAGGACTACATCAAGCGCCTCGCCGAACACCGTGACGGCCTCGCCGAGATCGCGCGCCGCCTCGGCTGGTCGTTGCTCGTCCATCACACGGATCGACCGCCGCACGAATTGCTGCTGAGCCTCATCATGCGCCTCGGCGGCCAGGCGGGCAGCTATCGCATGAGCGCGCCCACGGCGGCAGCAGGAGGGCAGGCATGAGCATCGGCGCTCTGGCCTTTCTAAGCCCGTGGCTGCTGACCGCGCTCGCCGCGCTGCCGGTGATCTACTGGCTGCTGCGTACCGTGCCGCCGCGCCCGCGCCAGATCAACTTCCCGCCGACGCGCATCCTCGTCGGGCTCGAGAACAAGGACAAGACGCCAGCCAAGACGCCGTGGTGGCTGACGCTGATCCGCATGCTCGCCGCGGCATTCGTGATCTTCGCGCTCGCCGATCCCGTGCTCAATCCGAACCGCGAAGCCGGTCTCTCCGGCAGTGGCCCGCTCGTTCTCGTCGTCGACAACGGATGGTCGAGCGGCGGGCATTTCGCGCAGCGCGCCCGCCTCGTCGATCAGCTCATCTCGGAAGCCGAGAGCGCCAACCGCCCCGTCGTCGTCGCGCCGACGGCCTCCGGCGCGAAGACAACGACGTTGCGTATCGAAGCTCCAGGCGCAGCACGCACGACCGCTGCCGCCCTCCAGCCGCAACCCTTCGCGCCCCAGCGCGCAGAACTCGTCGAGCAACTCGCGCGCACGCTTGCGGGGCAGTCGGGCCTCGACGTCGTGTGGCTCAGCGACGGTATCGATCATGACGGCAAGACGAGCGCATTTGCGACTGCCTTGAGCCAACTCGCGACCGGCGGTCAGCTTCAGGTGGTCCGCAACCGTCCCGGTGATGAACCACTCGGCCTCAGTGCCGGCCTCGATCGTGATGGGCGGCTCGAAGCCTTCGTCGTTCGCGCCGAGGGTGCCGGCCGCAATGGCAGTGCGCTTGCCTTCTCCGCGCGCGGGCAGCGCCTCGCCGAGACCTCGTACGAAATCCCAGCCGGCAGCCGCCGTGCGACGGCACGTTTCGATCTGCCGCTCGAATTGCGCAATCAGGTCGCGCGCGTCGAGCTTGCCGGTGAACGCAGTGCCGGCGCCGTGCATCTGCTCGACAGCCGCTCGCGCTGGCATCGCATCGCCCTCATTTCCGGTGAGAGCCGCGAACAGGCGCAGCCGCTGCTCGCCCCGCTCTACTACATCGAGCGCGCACTCGCACCATTCGCCGAACTGGTCCGCCAGAAGGACGTCAATCTCGCGGGCGCGGTGACCAGCGCCTTCGATCAGCGCTCTTCGGTTCTCGTGATGGCCGATATTGGTACCATTGCGGGCGATCTCGGCACGCGCGTCGAAGAATGGGTGAACAAAGGCGGCGTGCTCGTGCGCTTCGCCGGCCCGCGCCTCGAAAAGGGCGGCGATAATCTGCTGCCGGTGGGCCTGCGCATGGGTGGTCGCACACTCGGCGGCGCGCTGTCCTGGTCGACGCCGCAGCCGCTCGCACCCTTCGAAGATTCGAGCCTGTTCGCAGGCCTTACGATCCCGAAGGATGTCGCCGTGAACCGGCAGATCCTCGCGGATCCGGCTTACCTCACGGATGACGTGAGCGTGTGGGCGCGCCTCGCCGACGGCACGCCGCTCGTTACTGCCCGCCGCATGGGCGAAGGACAGATCGTGCTCTTCCACATCACGGCAAACTCGGACTGGTCGAACCTGCCGCTCTCGGGCCTGTTCGTCGAGATGCTGCGGCGCATTGCAACGCTCGGCGTCAGCGGCGGCGTTGCCGTCGGCGGCGCCGAGACCATGGCCGCGCCGACAGCACGCAGCGCTCCAACACCCGAGACCGCCGAGGTGCTGGCACCGACGCAGGTACTCGACGGCTTCGGCACCTTGCGCCCGCCGACACCGACCGCGCAGGCGATCCCCGCCCGCAGTATCGATACGGCCACGCCCTCGCTCGATCATCCACCCGGCTACTACGGTCCGGCCGCGAGCCCGCGCGCGCTCAATGTCATCACGCCGCGCACCGAGCTTCGGCCACTGCCGACACTGCCCGCCAATGTCGAGCAGCGCACATACGAGGGCACGAACCCCGAGCCGCTCAAGCCCTGGCTGCTCTCGGCGGCTCTCGCGCTGATCTTCGCGGATATCATCGCCGTGTTGTTGCTGCAGGGCCTGCTGAGGCGCCGCCCCGGGATGCGTCCTGCAGCGACAGCGTCCGTACTGCTGCTCGCGACCGCAGCCGCTCTCGTGCTTACGAGCCATCATGCCGAGGCCCAGCGCCGCCCCGAGGCGCCACCGAGCGCCGCCATGCCGTCTAGCCGCGATCTGCAGATCGCCATCCAGGCAACTGGCAAGGTCTCCTTCGCGTACGTCCTGACCGGCGATGGCGCGACCGACGAGGCAAGCCGCGCGGGCCTTGTCGGCATCGGCCGCCATCTGGCCGCGCGGACCTCGGTCGAGCCGGGCGAGCCCTTCGGCGTCAATGTCTCGACGGACGAGATCGCCTTCTTCCCGATCCTGTACTGGCCGGTGCTCACCAACGCGAACCCGCTGAACGACGCGACGCTCGCGAAGATCGATACCTACATGAAGCAGGGCGGGATGATCATCTTCGACACCCGCGACTTCGGCTCGGGCATTCCGACCGGCATCGGTATGGGCCGCGAGAGCGGCACACCGTTGCAGCGCCTGCTCGGCAGGCTCGACCTTCCACGCCTCGAGCCTGTGCCCGAGACGCACGTTCTCACCAAGGCCTTCTACATTCTGCGCACCTTCCCCGGTCGCTGGGACGGCGGGCAGATGTGGGTCGAGGCCGACAGTGCCGAATCCGCCGACGACGACACGCGCAAAGCTCGCCGCGCCGACGGCGTCAGCAGCATTCTCGTGACGCCGAACGATCTCGCTGCGGCCTGGGCCCTCGATAGCCAGAACCGGCCGATGTTCCCCGTCGTTCCCGGCGGCGAGCAACAGCGCGAGATGGCCATTCGCGTCGGCATCAACATCGCCATGTACGCACTGACCGGTAACTACAAGGCCGATCAGGTGCACGCCCCAGCGCTTATCGAGCGGCTCGGTCAGTGAGTGCGCGACGCGCGGGGCAATAACGACGGAGTTCTCGAGTTCGCATGACCTGGTCGATCGACATTGCCCCGATGGTGCCGCTGCCCGTGCTGGTGGCTGCGGGGCTCGTTGCGCTCGCGCTCATCGGCGTCCTCTTCTTCCGGCGCACGCGCGGCGCGGCACTCCGCGCACTCGCACTTGCGGCGCTCGTCGCTGCACTCGCCAATCCATCATTCCGGCAGGAAGAGCGCGAGGGCCTCGCCAATATTGCCGTCGTCCTGGTCGACGAGAGCACGAGCCAATCCATTGCCGGCCGGCCCGCGCAGACGGCCGCCATCCGCGCCGATCTCGACGAAAAGCTGAAGCGTCTTCCGGGCCTCGAAGTGAAGTGGATCGAAGCCTCGCGTCCGACCGGCGAACGCACGTCCGGAACGCACCTCTTCACGGATCTGAATCGCGCGCTCGCCGAAATCGCGCCCGACCGCCTTGCCGGCGTCATCATGATCACCGACGGGCAGGTGCACGACATTCCTGCGTCCGTTGCTGCCCTCGGCTTCAACGCGCCGGTGCACGCGCTTATCACTGGACGCCCGGACGAGTTCGACCGCCGCATCGAGGTCATCACGGCGCCGAAATTTGGCATCGTCAATGGCCCCGCACGTGACATCGAGGTCGCCGTACGCGAGACCGGCAAGAGCGGCCAGGCCGGACGTCAGGTCAATCTGCGCGTGCGCCGCGAAGGCCGGCCTGACGAGACCATCCGCACGGAAATCGACGCGCGCACGCGCGTTGCCATGCCCTTCCCGACAGCAGGGCAGAACATCGTCGAGATCGAACTCGACACCGTGCCCGGCGAACTCACGCACCTCAACAACCGCGTCGTGATCGCCGCCGAGGGTGTGCGCGAAAACCTGCGCGTGCTCCTCGTGTCGGGTGAGCCGCACGCGGGCGAACGCGTGTGGCGCAATCTTCTCAAGTCCGACGCCGCCGTCGATCTCGTGCACTTCACCATTCTGCGCCCGCCGGAGAAGCAGGACGGCACGCCCATCCATCAGCTCTCGCTGATCGCCTTCCCGACGCGCGAGCTCTTCTCGGAGAAGATCTCGAACTTCGATCTCATCATCTTCGACCGCTATCAGGTCCGCGGCATTCTCCCGCCGATCTACTACGACAACATCGCGCGTTATGTTGCCAACGGCGGCGCTCTGCTCGTGGCCTCGGGCGACGACTATGCGCAGAACGCGAGCCTCTATCGCACCGCGCTCGCGCCCGTCCTGCCGGCCGCGCCATCGGGCCGCGTCATCGAGCAGCCCTTCAAGGCGCGCATCACCACCGAAGGTCACAAGCACCCCGTCACGCGCAATCTGCCGGGCGTCCGCGAGGGCAATCAGGAACCCGACTGGGGCCGCTGGTTCCGGCAGGTCGAGACAAATGTCACGCGCGGGCGCACGCTCATGAGCGGCGTCGAGGAGCGCCCACTTCTCGTGCTCGATCGCGTCGGACGCGGTCGCGTCGCGCTCATGCTCTCCGACCATGCCTGGCTCTGGGCGCGCGGCTATGACGGCGGCGGACCGCACACCGACCTCCTGCGGCGTACGTCGCACTGGCTCATGAAAGAGCCCGATCTCGAGGAGGAGCGCCTTCTCGCCGATGCGCGCGGCCTCAAGCTGACGATCGAGCGACGCTCGATGGAGACGAGCGTCCCCCCGGTCACCGTGCAGTCGCCGGGCGGCGAGTCGAGTGAGGTCCAACTCGAACCGGCAAGCGACGGCGTCTGGCGCACGACCATCGATGTGCGTCAGCCCGGGCTCTACAAAATGCAGTCGAATGGTCCGCCACCCGATCGCCGGGTGCTGACCGCGGTCGCCCATGCCGGGCTCGAGGATGCCCGCGAAATGAGCGAGGTCACCGCGACCGACGCCAAGCTCCGCCCGCTCATCAATGCCACCGGCGGCGGCACGTTCTGGACGCGCGGTGGCGGCCTACTTTCGAGCGCCAGCACTACCGCTGTCGACGTGCCTCGCGTGTCGCTCCTCGCCAACGCGCGCGTTCTGGCCGGCTCGGGCTGGATGGGCCTCAAGGACCGCGAGGCGTACGTCACGCGTGGCGTCCGCATCACGCCGATGTTCACGGGCCTCCTGGCCCTGGCGGCCCTCCTGGCCTTCCTGACCCTCGCGTGGTGGCGCGAGGGGCGCTAGTTCGGGTGACCAACTCGCGCCTCCGGCGCGACGGGGCTTTCGCCTCTGGCCCCAATCGGGGAGACCCCGAACCCCCCTCCTTTTTATGACCCGGAGCTTACGGCTGGCGCCACCATGTCCCTTCTCCCCGTCCAATACGGGGAGAAGGTTAGGATGAGGGGCGGAAGCTTGCGCAAACCTCGGCGCAGGCCGCCGCTTACCGCCGCCGGCATGGCACGACGGAAGGGTTGCAAAACACCTCTTCCCAGCAGCCCGCGGCAAGTAAGGCTTGCGCCGCGCCCTCCCACGGGCTAACGCCTTCCCGCAGCCACGCGCTGCGTAGAAGAGGCATCAGACAATGGCGAACGTGGTGGTTGTCGGCGCCCAATGGGGCGACGAGGGCAAAGGCAAGATCGTGGACTGGCTTTCGGAGCGTGCCGACATCGTCGTGCGCTTCCAGGGTGGCCACAATGCCGGCCATACGCTCGTCATCGAGGGCAAGACCTACAAGCTCGCGCTGCTGCCGTCAGGTGTCGTCCGTCCGGGCAAGCTCTCCGTCATCGGCAACGGCGTCGTCGTCGATCCCTGGCATCTGGTCTCCGAGATCGAAGGCATCCGCAAGCTCGGCATCGACATTGGCCCCGAGCAGCTCAAGGTCGCCGAGAACGCAACGCTCATTCTCCCGCTTCATCGCGAGCTGGATCAGCTCCGCGAGGAAGCTGCGGCCGCCCAGAAGATCGGCACCACGGGGCGCGGCATCGGCCCCGCCTACGAGGACAAGGTCGGCCGTCGCGCCATCCGCGTGCAGGATCTGCGCAACCTACACAATCTCGGCCCCAAGATCGACCGGCTGCTCGTCCACCACAACGCGCTCAGAAGCGGGCTCGGCAAACCGCTCATCAGCAAACAGGCGCTCATCGACGAGCTGACGGAAATCTCGCCGAAGATCCTGCCTTACATCGACACCGTCTGGGATACGCTCGATAGCGCCCGCAAGGCCGGCAAGCGCATTCTCTTCGAAGGTGCGCAGGGCGCACTGCTCGACGTCGATCACGGCACCTATCCCTACGTCACCTCGTCCAACACGGTCGCGGGGCAGGCGGCTGCAGGTTCGGGCATGGGCCCGGCAGCAC
Organism: Pseudomonadota bacterium; assembly: GCA_023410905.1. Classification (GTDB taxonomy): domain Bacteria; phylum Pseudomonadota; class Alphaproteobacteria; order Rhizobiales; family Hyphomicrobiaceae. The sequence goes on along the minus strand of JAEYPL010000031.1, from coordinate 85,753 downwards.
TGAGCTACGTCCTCGGTCTCGCCAAGGCCTACACGACGCGCGTCGGCTCGGGCCCCTTCCCGACCGAGCTTCTCGGTCCCGATGGCGAGCCCGACGAGATCGGCCGCCTTCTCGGCGAGCGCGGCAAGGAGTTCGGCGTCAACACCGGCCGGCGCCGGCGCTGCGGCTGGTTCGATGCCGTGCTCGTGCGCCAGATCGTACGCGTCGCCGGCATCACAGGCATCGCGCTCACCAAGCTCGACATTCTCGACGCGCTTCCCGAGATCAAGGTCTGTGTGGCCTATGAGCTCGACGGCAAGCGTATCGACCGCCTTCCCGCTGGCATGAACGAGCAGGCGCGCGTCAAGCCCATCTACGAGAGCTTCGAGGGCTGGACGGAATCGACGCAAGGCGCGCGGAGCTGGGCCAACCTTCCGGCCCAAGCCGTCAAGTACGTGCGCCATATCGAGGAGCTGATCGAGTGCCCGGTTACGCTGCTCTCGACGAGCCCCGAGCGAGACGACACGATCCTGATGCGGGATCCATTTCAAGACTGAGCGCGCGAAGGGCGCGCTCGCGTCAGTTTTGATCGTGCATGCCAACGACGGCGTGCACTTCACTCACAATCCAACCTGCGTCCCGATCTCCACCACGCGATCCTTCGGTATGCCGAAGTAGTCCGTCGCATCGGCCGCGTTGTGCGCGAGCACGACGAACAGCGCCGTGGCCGGCATCGGCATGGCGGACGGGTGCTCGGCCTTCACTTCACGTCGCGAGAGCATGTAGGACGTGGACGCGGCGTCGCCCGCCAATCCCTGCTCGCGGCAATAGTCGAGAACAGCCGGCACATTCGGCTGCTGCATGAAGCCCGTGACCACGCTCACGCGGACCAGCCGCTCGGAAAGCCGCTCCATCGACACGCTCTCCGCCATGCTGAGGTACGGCCAATTGGACGTGATCACCGTCAGCACAACGATCTGCTCATGCGTGACCTTGAAATGCTTGATCGTGTGAAGGAGCGCGGTCGGCGTGTTGTTGGCGTTGGCCGTGAGATACACACCAGTTCCCGGGACGACCGTCATGCTTGACCGCTCGAGGCTCGGCATGAGATCGGCGATCGGCAGCTCACTCCGTCGCGTCTTGGCAAGCAGAATGCCCGATCCGCGCCACCACACGAGCATGGCTGTGAGCATGCAGGCGGCCATCAGCAGCGTCACCCAACCGCCATCCAGGACCTTCAGCAGATTCGCCGAGAGAAACACCACTTCGAGGGCGAGAAACGGCGCCATGACGAGCGCTATGCGAAGCGGCGACCACTTCCAGTGCCAGGCCATCATCAGACTGGCGAGGATCGCCGTGACGATCATCGTTCCGGTTACGGCAATGCCGTATGCGGCCGCGAGTTCCGTCGAAGTCTGGAAATTCCACACGATCGTCAGAACGCCGGCCATCATGAGCCAATTGACGGCAGGCACGTAGATCTGCCCCGCGTGCTCGCCCGAGGTGTGCTGGATGCTCATGCGCGGCAGCAGGCGAAGCTGAATGGCTTGTCGCGTCAGCGAGAACGCGCCCGTGATCGTCGCCTGACTGGCAATGATCGTGGCGAGCGTCGCGAGACCGACCATCGGCAGCAGATAGGCCTCCGGCACCGTCCGGTAGAATGGATTGTCGATCGCGGAAGCATCCGCCAGCACGACCGCACCCTGCCCGAAGTAGCTGAGCACAAGTGACGGCAGCACGAAGAAGAACCACGCAATGGTGATCGGCCTGCGGCCGATATGGCCGAGATCGGCATAGAGCGCTTCCGCGCCGGTTACTGCGAGAAACACCGCACCGAGCGTCACGAGACCGATCGCGGTATTGCTCGCTAGAAAGACGACGGCATGATGCGGACTGACGGCCGCAATGACCTGCGGATTGAGCACGATCTGGTAGAGCCCGGCGCCGCCGATGACCAGGAACCACAGGATCATCACGGGCCCAAAAGCGCCGGCGACGCGATGCGTACCATAGCTCTGCACGGCAAAGAGCGCGACGAGGATGACCATCGTCGCAAACAGTGCGCCGGCCTGTGATACCGGCATCGCGAGCTTCGCGCCCTCGACGGCCGACATCACGGAGATGGCGGGTGTGATCAACGCGTCGCCGTAGAAGAGCGCGGCACCGACCGCGCCGAGCACGAGTACCGGCAGCGCCTTGCGAGATGATGCCCGCTGGACGAGCGCCATGAGAGCGAGGATGCCGCCTTCGCCGTGGTTGTCCGCGCGCAGCAGGATCAGCACATACTTGATGCTGACCAGTATGATCAGCGCCCACAGGATGAGCGAGAGTATGCCGAACACTGCTTCGGGACGCGGCGCGACGCCAGCGCCGCCCGACGCTGCCGCGACGGCATCCTTGAAGGCATAGAGCGGGCTGGTGCCGATGTCGCCGTAGACGACGCCGATGCCGATGACCGTCAGCGCGACAAGCCGCCCAGCTTCGGTACCGGCAATCTCCGGGCCTTCGGAAGTGCTGGGCTGAACCTCGTCGGGTATTGGAGAAGCAGGTGTGGGCACAGGACGCGCTCCGTACCACTCTGGGCTTCCGGGCTCTGGCGTGCCCTTTGGAAGCTCGGCGGCCCGATGGGGCCGCGGGGTCTGCTTTATAGAGCATTGCGGCCACGCGCGCCGCTTCGTCCGTCATGTGCGGATCGCGCGGCGGACCTGCGATCCGCCCCATTTTCCCAGGCGATCCGCGCATTATGGAGTGGCCGGGTTCCCCTGCCTTGCCAAGGCCCGGGAAGCGCGTTAGAGAACCCCCTGCCGACTGCCCAGCGCCCTGTTCCGGGCCGCCGTCGCCTGTGCCGCCTTAGCTCAGTTGGTTAGAGCACCAGATTGTGGATCTGGGGGTCCCCCGTTCGAGCCGGGGAGGCGGTACCACATTCTCAGAGAGAAATCAGCTACTTACCAGTCGATCCGCACTGCCCCCAATATTGTCCCAGGGACAGTTTTTTGGGGACAATTGTCCCAGTTTTTGTCCCGGCTATCGGCCGTGTGATGGGGATCAGATGAAACATCTGGGCCGAAGACGAGCTGGACGGTCTCGACCCGGGCGTCGCCGCCCAGGACTTGCACCATCGCTTCAGCATCGGCCTTGCGAGCCCACACCTGAGCGGTGCGAGCAGGCCCCCACTTCACGTACTCGCCAGTGCCCCAGGTGACGGCGTAGCGGATAGCGACGGTGACGCAGCGTCCCCGCTTCTTGGCCAGGATGCTGTTGAGCATGTCGGCCGACTTCTCAGGGGTCTGGTTGACGAACGCCGCAGTCTGCTCTCCGAGGGTGGCCATGCGGGCCTTGACGTCCGCGATCGTCGGGTTTGGCTTCCCGGCCTGGACGCTCTCGGCGTACATCTTGGTCAGGATCATCACGGTCGCGACCTCGCCGACGTAGTCACGGAACTTGTTCGTCGCCTCGGCCATCTTGACGAGGATCTCCAGATCGCTCAGGTGCGCCCGGTTCTCTTCCCAGACGATGGGCAAGGTGGCGTCCATCTGGAGGTTCGGCTTTCCGATATTTCCAGATCGAGTGTTTGCGTCTTCTGGCGATGACAGTCTCTACGATTTCCGCGACGTGACTGAGGTCGTGCACGGCTATGGTGACAACACACGCGACGTCGTGCGCACGCCTGCGAACCCCTTTCCCAATTAATATGCGGTGCGGGACTGCGGATATGGCGAGCGCCGTCGCGCTGCCCCAGCATGCGCACGTTGTCCATCGCACGATGGTAGCGATCCTTGTCAGTCTGCTGCGATCGCGGCCATTCGGCCGTTGGATGCATGCCCGACGCACTAATCACCGAGCGTGAACTGCTCGACGTCCACGTTTCCCACACGCAGCTTCCGTAGTGCCGAATCCCTGAAATGCGTCGCATCCTGCTCGATCGTCGTCATCTCAAATATTCTGCCTCGCCTGCTTGCTGCTTGCTGGGTGCGCGCAACATGCGCCATGGATCGCTGCTTGAGCCATATAACCACGGACCGAGAGAACCTGTTCCCGAGCAGCCTCAGCTCTCGGGGCGGTTGGCTGAAGATCAGGGCAACCTCTCATGAGCATGAGAGTTACTCGATACGAACTATCGAGGAGAGTGGACATGTCGACGGACCACGAGCGGCCTCCAGCAGTACGCACACCGCTCTATAATGCGAGTTCAGCAGGCCGGTTCATCGGCGGTGTGGTCTTGTTGGCGATTATCTGGATCGGTTACGTCACATTGAGTTGAGAAGGTCGACCTCATCGAGGAACTTGCGTTGATCGTCTTGGTTGTCCTCCGAAAGGCAACATAGGAGCAGATCGATGCCGACGCCGCAGGAGCTCGAAGCAAAATTCTGGAAGTCTCTTCAGTCCGATATGACCATGATGCTCGGTCTCGACGGCCTGGAGGATGGGCACGCGCGCCCGATGACCGCTCAAGTCGAAGGCGCGCGCGGCCCGATCTGGTTCTTCACGAGCAAGGACAATGCGTTGGTCGAGAAGTTGCCGCAAGGCGAACGCGCTATCGCGACCTTTACTTCAAAGGGCCATGACCTCTTCGCTACTTTGCACGGCAAGCTGAGCCTTGATGACAATCCAGCCACGATAGACCGGCTGTGGAACCGGTACGTCGCCGCATGGTTCGAAGGCGGCAAGGCGGATCCGAAGCTGGCTCTTCTCCGCCTCGAGCCAGAGCGCGCTGAAATATGGTTGGATGCCTCAAGCATTGTTGCGGGTATCAAACTGCTTCTCGGCGCCGATCCCAAGGAGCAGTACAAGGAGAACGTGGCCAAGGTGGAGCTTCGCTAACTCGTGAGCTCGTCATTTGGCTCGAGTCCGCTCGACAATGGGTACCGGCGGTGAGTTGGATGTCACCGCCGGTACGAACTTCCCAGCGGGCTACCAGAAGCGGGCAGCACCAAAGATGGTCGGGTAGTGGCGAGTATTCTGGTGCTCACGGCCTAGGCCTGCTGCCCACGCCGCGGCCACCAGCCCCATCAGCGATGCCGCAGCGGCGAGAAATCCGGCAACCACCGCCTGCTTACGTGCGGTATCCGCTACCTCTCGGACGCGCCGTTCCGCCATTTCCTTCATGCCCTGCGCGCGCGCGTAGGTCTCATCGACGCGGCGTTGCGCATCCGCTTCTGGCAATCCGGTCTGTCTCGAGACCATCTGCGCCAGATACGTGCGATCGCCGGCACTGAGCGATCCTTCCGCCAAGCCAACCACAAAGATGCGGCCAGCCTCCGCGACGACCGCTGGATCCGGCCTGTTCTGGGCGACGTTCGCGGGCGGCGCCCCCGGCGCTCCGGCTTGCGCGCGGAAGAGAGCATCGGCGACATACGAGACGTTTTCAGCAGAGAGGTTGGACGCAGCCTGCGCCACACCGGACGCGGCCTGGCCGGCAACTTCTGCTGTCGAACGAACGACCGTGCTTGCGGCGAGAGCCAGGAAGATCAACCCCACTGCCGTTCCAAGTGCCCACACTAAGAAGCCGGTCGAACCCGCCCGGAACTGCGACTCTTCAGGATCGAGATCCGGAACCTCCGACAAGCGTCCTGCAAGGTAGCCGCCAGCAGCAAAGGCCCAGATGTGGACCATCACCATCCATATTGCCGCAGCAATCGCGAGGGTCGTTATCGAGAGGCCGGAATTACGATGGGCCGATGTCAACGACATGCCGATCGCAGTTCCAAATGCCGTAAGAAGTCCGGAAATCGCAACGGCAGCAACCGCGCCCGCGATGATCGCCTTCCAATCCACACCGCTCACCCTGACGGGTGTCACCACACTTGCCATGGCACTCACCTCAGACCAAGAACGGAGAGGATCGCCATGACGACGACAATCAGACCGACAAGGTAAATTATTCCGTCCATAGCGCGCTCCTCGATGTGTGTGGCTCGGCTGACCCGTGATTTTCCATGCACGGTCAGTTGCCAACGGAACAGATGACCAACCAATTCGTTCCGTTTCTAACGAGGAGCGCGAGGGGAGCACACCCTGTTGGCGCAGCGCCGTAACTAGGCGGACGTAACTTGGCGACCACGCGTTCGCTGAGACAAGGAGGTGCGTAGCTATGACACCGCGAAGATTATCCATTGTCGACGGACCCGACAAACCCGCGCTTCAACGGTCTCTGGCCCACTCCGGCGTGAATGACGTGCATTTCCGCGTCGAGGGCGACGCCTTCGATGCGGACATTCAGCGTATGGATGAGGAAGCGGACGGCTTCACGTTCAAGTTGCTGGGGCGACTGACGTCAGGACGGGACCGAGGTGCTTCTTTCCATGGTGTCTACAGCATCGAGAGCCGGTCCGGATGGCTCGAACTTGGAGATAAGTGAGGAGACCCCAATGGCCAAATGCGATGTGTGCGGAAACGACTACGACAAGGCTTTCAAGGTTATTCAGGGCCAGCGCGAGATGACTTTCGACAGCTTTGAATGCGCGGTGCACGCAATGGCACCCCGATGTGAGCACTGTGAGTGCCGCATCATCGGCCACGGTGTCGAAGCTGGAGGCAAGTTATTCTGTTGTGCCCATTGTGCGACCCACGAGTCGGGCCATGCGCATTAAGCAGCTGCACGAGATTGATGGAAAGCGCACTTTTGCGGTTGTCCTCAGCGTCGGCGACGAAGCAATGGCGTGCCTGAAGGAATTTGCGGCATCTCAGAATATCGGGAGCGCCCAGATAACCGCGATAGGCGCGCTTTCCGCTGCCGAGCTCGCGTTCTTCGATTGGGAGAGCAAGAAGTATCTTCCAATCAAGATCGATCAGCAAGTTGAGGTCGCCTCGCTCATTGGCGATATAGCGCGCGATCCCGATGGCACGGCGGCGGTGCACGTTCATGCAGTCTTGTCGGATCGAACGGGAGCGGCGCGGGCCGGACATCTCAACAAGGGTTATGTACGCCCCACTCTCGAGGTCATTGTTACTGAAACTCCAGTTCATCTGCAGAAAGTCCACGACCCCGAAAGTGGTCTTCCACTGATCAAGGTTGCGCGGAATGTCACTTAGAGCCTCTACCAGCCGCGGTAGTGCTTGCGGGCATCACCATCGCTCATCCCGCTGGTCCGTAATTTACCGAGCTGAGCGTGATGCTCCGACAACACGCATACGGGATCGGTGTTGGTCGCGTCCCCTGTGAGCGCGATCGCCTGACAACGGCAACCTCCGAAGTCGATCTCCCGCTGCGGGCAGGATCGACAGGGCTCTTTCATCCACGTCGTACCGCGGAAGGCTTGAAAGGCAGAGCCGTGAAACCAAGCATGGTGCAGCGTGCTGCCGCGAGCGTTCTCGAACGTGAGACCAGGAATGGATTGCGCGCTGTGACAGGGCAGGATTGCTCCCGAGGGCGCCACGACCATGAACCGGCGCCCCCAACCGCCCATGCAGGGCTTGGGTTGGACGGCGTAATAGTCGGGTACGACAAAGTCGATGGCGAGAACGCCGCGCAGTCGATCGCGCGCGGCATTGACGGTCGCAACGGACTGCTCCACTTGATCCCGCGTCGGCATGAGTGTTTCGCGATTGCGCAGAGCCCAACCGAGGTACTGCACGTGAGCCACTTCCAGCCTGCCGGCACCGAGAGACACCGCAAGATCGATCATTTCGGGCAGCCGGGCGAGATTGAGGCGATGAACCGGTGCGTTGATGGTAAGCGCCAGACCGGTCGCCCGAACGGCTCTGGCCGCCGCGATCTTCCGCTCGAAACCACCGCGGAAGTTCGAGACGATCTCAGTGCCCGCGTCTGTCGTATCCTGCAATGAGATCTGCACGTGATCGAGACCGGCCTCAGCGAGTACGCGCACGCGCTCGGAGGTCAGAGTGACGCCGGCGGTAATGAGATTGGTGTAAAGGCCCGCGCGCACTGCACCCGCAACGAGCGGGACGATGTCTTTGCGCGCCATTGGCTCGCCCCCCGAAAGGTGGAGCTGCAAAATGCCGAGTTCGGCTGCCTGGCTGAAGATATCGAGCCACAATTCGGTCGGCAACTCGGCGCTCGCGCGATCCAACTCCAGCGGATTGGAGCAGTAGAGGCATTGTAGCGGACATCGATGCGTCAGCTCGGCCAGCAACCCTACCGGCCGCTCGATCGCCGAGATCATGTCCGAGCGCGAAGAGTGATCGCTCATGACCTCAACACGCCGGCATCCGCAAGGCCCTGCAGGATGGGGAGGATATCGGCGACAATCGTGTCCGGCCCTGCATCGTATGTTTCGGTCAGCTCAGCGGCGATATTGGCGACCGTCCTCTGTCCGTCACAGAGGCGAAGCACATCTACTGCCTGTTCATTCGGCGTCAGAATGCGCTCAGGCGCCAAAATGACCCAGCGATCGCGAACTCTATCATGGCGGAACTTCACGTGAGGTCGCAGTACCGGTCGACTCTCAAGATCCATTACTGAGGCAGGGTTACCAATGGCGTGCTCATCCATGCCTTGTCCCTGCTTCGAACGCGCCTGGCGGCGGCATACCCGGCATAACGTAGGCATGATGGAGCGCATCGAGTTGCGCCCACAGCACATCGCATTTGAAGCGCACCGCGTCGACGCACGCACTCTGCATGTCGAACGTCGTGGCATTCTGCTTGATGTATGCGAGCGCGAAGTCCGCATCCCGATTGGCCTGTGACAGCCGGCGACGGAAATACGTGAGAACGCTTTCGTCGATGAAATCGTAGTGTGCCAACATGCCGGCAATCCGCTGCTCATGAATAGCGGGCGCGAAAAGCTCCGTCAAAGAAGAGGCAACGGCTTCGACCGACGATCGGGCCCCGACGAAGCGAATATAGGCCTCGACCGCGAAGCGCGTAGCCGGCAGCGCGCCACGCATGGACATGACATAGGCGCGATCGAGCCCAAGACCATCCGTCAGGCGCAGCCAGCGCTCGATGCCGCCTTCATCATCGCCGCTGCCATCGTGATCGAGAATACGACGCAACCATTCGCGACGCAGCTCTCGGTCATCCGTGCGGCTGATCAGGGCCGCATCCTTTCGCGGAACGGCTGTCTGGTAGCAATAGCGGTTCAGCGCCCATGCCTGGACTTGCCGCTTGTCGAGCCGGCCACTGTGTAAGAGTTTATGAAAGGGGTGCTTGTCATGATAGCGATTGCGGCCAACTTCCCGGATGGCCGCCTCGAACGCCACAGATGACATTGCGGGTTTCATACAGTCAGCTCCTGGCCATCATACGCGACTTCCCAATCTGCTTCGACGACTGTCCGCCGCTCTCGACTGTCCGCTCTCAGAACTGGATTGGAGTTGTTGAGATGGATGAAGATGCGCCGTCCGATTACCACATCGCGCAGGCGGGCTATGGAGCCCATCGCCCCGCTCATGGAAACGTGCCCCATCGTTGCGCCCGTCTTCTGGGAAAGCCCCTGGTCGATGAGTTCCCGATCCGCGTAGAGCGTGCCATCGAAGAGCAGCACATCCACGCCATCGATCATCGCGAGCACCGAATCGGTGATCACCGCACAGCACGGTATATACGCCATCCGCGTGCCTCTCGTCGTATCACGAACGATCAGCGCGATAGTGCCGTCGCTACCTGGCGCGTCTTCCGACTTTTCCGCATGAGGAAGGGGCACCTTCCCCGGCACGGGCTGCGCTATGATCTCGATCGATGCTCCACTGTGAGGCGAGAACGCCTCCGCGAGGCGCATTTCATCGCGCTGGACCGTCGAGGCGCCCATGACATTGAAAATCTCGTTCGCACGTAGCGAGGCGTGCACAAATGCTGTGGCGTGGAGGTGAAACTGCTGGCCCTCGCGCAGGTTGAGCAGGCCGCCTACTTGGTCGATCTCGAATCCTGTCACCGCGACGGCTTTGATGGGGCTCGACCGCGCAGGGGCATCGCGCCCTGGCTGCAGAACGGGCGCCACGGCGATCTGGGCCCGGAGGTCCGGGCTTGCATCGAGCAGCACCCAATCCTCTCCGTCACCAGACACGGCCACGGACGTCTGAGTGCGCGCGATTACATTTAATTCACCGGCCCGGACGGCAGCACAATTTGCGCAATTGCAATTCCATTGCGGAAAGCCGCCGCCCGCTGCCGATCCAAGAATGCGGACGATCATCAAGCGCGCATCATTGCAAGGGAGTGCTCTTACGACCTTTCGAGAGACGCACTTGCGTAGCTCGTCACTTCCATGCCGCACTGCTCATCTTGCACAATGGGCCTGCTCCAGGTGCGCTTCTTATCCTTTGTCTTCGTCTTCATCGAGATCTCCTGTCTAGTTGATGAAAAGTGCACATCGTACCGTTCGTTCATTCGATCGCCTTGGCGGGAGTCTCTGGGATTGCGCCATTGAGTGATTGCTGTTGCGACGGCCCGCCTTGTCCCTTCACACGCCATATGGTGTCGCCGGCGTCGTCCGCCACAAGCACCGCACCCTGCCGATCGACAGCAACGCCAACCGGTCGGCCAAAGACTTCGCCGCTGCCGTCATCATTGATGAACCCGGAAAGCAAGTCCACGGGCGCACCGTTTGGCCGGCCGTTCTCGAATGGTACAAAGACAACCTTGTAGCCGCTGTACGCTTGGCGGTTCCACGAGCCGTGCTGGCCGATGAGCATACCGCGCCGGAATCCTTCCGGCAGGCCAGTCCCTTCGTAGTAAGCCAGCCCGAGCGACGAAGTATGCGCGCCGAGCGCATAGTCCGGCGTGATCGAGCGTGCCACCAAATCCGGGCGCTGCGGCTGGACACGCTCGTCTACGATCTTGCCCCAGTAACTGTATGGCCAGCCATAATATCCGCCATCGATGACGGACGTAAGATAGTCGGGCGGCGTATCGTCGCCGATATCGTCACGTTCGTTCACGACGGTCCAGAGAGCGCCTGTCGTCGGCTCGAATGCCATGCCATTGGCATTACGCAGCCCGCTAGCGAAGATGCGCACGCGGCTCGTCGCGACATCGAACTCCATGATCGTCGCGCGGTCTACTTCGACGCCCATGCCTTTTTCGCCGATATTGCTGCCCGATCCGACTGTGATGTAGAGTTTCGAGCCATCCGGGCTAGCAATCAGCGTACGCGTCCAGTGATGACCGACCGGAAGGTCTACGACTTTCGTGCCCTCTCCTGAGATGCGGGTGGCGCCTTCCTGGTACGTGTATCTGACGACGCTGTCGGTATTGGCGACGTAGAACTGATCGCCGATGAGGGCCATGCCGAACGGCTGGCGCAGGTTCTCGAGAAACGTCTCGCGCACTTCTGCAACGCCATCTCCATCTGCATCCCGCAAGAGTGTGATGCGATTGGCGTTCTCCGTGATCGAACGGGCCCGCCGCATGGCCCAGTTCTGCACGATCGTGCGCGGGTTCCACGAATCGGCTGGAAGGCTTGCGGCCTCCGCGACCAGGACATCGCCGTTGGGTAGAATGTGCAGCCAGCGCGGATGCTTCAGGTCCTTGGCGAAGGCGATTACTTCAGCGCCTTGCGCAGGTCGCGGTTTCGTACCCTCTGGCCATGGATTGACCCGGGCCCAGTTCAGCGTCGGCCACCACGATTGCTTTGGCTCCGGCAGCTCGGGCTTCGGGCCGTAGCCGGGCGTGCCGTTAGATGAGTACTGTGCAGATGCAGAAGCGGCTGCCGTGATAATCATCGCGCTACTCAGGCAAACTCCGACCAATGCGTTCAATTTGCGCATGTCACTCTCCGGACCCTGTTCCATTCCCGGACTACTGATTGCGTAACAAACTGGGAGCCCACCCGTTCCACGTGTGGAACATCATATGGTGAGCTGGAAGGCACGGCTTTAGTTCCGAACTTGCGCATCGAGCATCGCACTCTGCGTCAACAGATCAGGCAAAGCAGTTGGACCGCATTCAAAGGCGCGGTCGAGCCGAAATTGGAGTTAGCCTCAAGGGCGCAATACGACTTTCACACATCCGTCGGCGCGGGCATTGAACGTCTTGTAGAGCTCCGGCCCCTCGTCGAGCTTTCCGCTGTGGGTCACGACAAAGGAAGGATCGATGTCGCCCTTCTCGATGCGGTCGAGCAGCCTCGGCAGATAGTGTTGCACAGGCGTCTGCGCCATCCGAAACGTCAAGCCGCGATTGATTGCCGATCCCATTGGGATCTTGTCGAGATAGCCGCCATACACGCCGACGATGGACACGGTACCGAAATTTCGGCAGCAATGAATGGCTTGGCGCAGGACATGCGGACGATCGGTACCGAGATATGTCGCCACTTTCACGCGATCGATCATGGAATCGAGGCTTGCCGTAGCGTCCGCCTCCGTACCGACAGCATCGATACAAGCGTCTGCGCCGCGTCCCTTGGTCAGTTCCATGATGTTCTCGTAAATATCGTGGTCGCGAAAGTTCAGCGTCTTGGCGCCTGCGGCCTCGGCAAGCGCAAGTCGTTCCGCCACGGCGTCGATCGCGATTACGCGCTCCGCGCCGAGCAGAAATGCACTGCGAATGGCGAATTGCCCGAGGGGACCGCAGCCCCAGACAGCGATCGTGTCGCCCGCCTGGATATTGCAGTAGTCGGCCGCCATGTAGCCGGTGGGGAAGATGTCCGAGAGAAACAGGACCTGATCGTCACTGAGGCTGGCGGGCACTTTGATGGGGCCGACGTCGGCGTAAGGTACACGCAAATATTCTGCCTGACCGCCGGAGTAGCCGCCGAGCAGATGCGAGTATCCAAAGAGGCCCCCTGGTGAATTGCCCCAAAGCTCAGCAGCCTTGTCACGATCGGGATTAGTGCGCTCGCAAGCGGAGTGGTAGCCGCGTTGGCAGAAGAAGCACTCGCCACAAGCAATAGTGAACGGAACGACGACGCGGTCACCAACTTTGAGCTTGGTGTTCTCGCGCCCGACCTCGACCACCTCGCCCATGGTCTCATGGCCGATGATGTCGCCGCTCTCCATATTCGGGATGATGCCATTGTAGATGTGGAGATCCGATCCGCATATGGCACAGGCCGTCACCTTGATGATCGCGTCGCGTGGGTGCTCGATCTTAGGATCGGGCACGGTCTCACAACGCACATCGTTCTTGCCGTGCCAGCACAGGGCTTTCATATGACGCTCCTCAGTGCTTGGCGGATCCAGGCGCGGCCTGCTGGCGATGCGCCTCGGCAAGCAGCGCGGCGGGCGTTACATTGGCAATGGCCGATTGCAGTTTGTTGTGCCAGCCGCTGACCACATCGCCATCTCCGTTCATCATGGCGCGGAAACCCGTCGCCGCCACGTCAACGGGATCGTCCTTGTTGCTCTGCCCTACTTCGGTATCGAGCATATCGGCCCGTTCGAAGAAGTCGGTTTCCGTGGCGCCCGGCATAAGGCATGTGACCGTCACGCCGCTGTCGGCAAGCTCTGCCCGCAATGCGAACGAGAAGGAATCGAGAAACGCCTTGCTCGCGTTGTAGACCGCTTGATAGGTCCCGGGGATGAACCCCGCAATCGAGCCGACGATGAGAATACGCCCTTTGCCACGCTCGCGCATATCGTGACCGACGCTCTGTATCAGGTAGAGCGTCCCGCTGATGTTGGTATTGACCACATGGATGACGTCGTCGAAGTCTTGATCGAGAAAACCTTTGCCGAGTCCGCGACCGGCGTTCGCCAGGAGTGCTTCCACCGGTCGATTACCAATCACCTCTAAAAGCTTATCCACTCCCTCAAGCGTGCTCAGATCGGCTTCTACAGCCTCGCAGCGAACACCGATCGCCTTGAATTCCTCCGCTGATGCGTGGATCTGCGCCTCATCGGCAGCCACGACGAGATCGAAGCCTTCGCGCGCGCAGCATTTCGCCAGTTCATATCCAATGCCTGTCGAGGCACCCGTGACAACGGCGAGCGGCCGATCAATTTGCGCCATTATTCGTGTCCTCCTGTTGACCCACACCGGCCGCGATATCGTCGGAGCACGCCGAAGATTTCCAGCTCTGCCCACTCGCTGTACTTGGAAGGGAACCGCATGCAGCCTCGGGTTGTTCCGCGAGCTCACTCATTTTTCAGCACGGAGCCGATGCTAGATGCCCGCTGCCGTGATCCCAACGCGAGTCCATTTTTGGGGTTTGCCATCACTGCTCAGCCACCAATCGATCAGAAGCGAAGCGTCCGGGCACGCGCATCGCTCTTTGACTGCGAAGCAAGCAAAAGGAGGCCGAAGGCCAAGGCATAGAAAGGCCAGCCTTTCAGGATCGCGGCCCACCCCGTGCTCGCAACGCGGGTATCTGACCTCTCTGCCATCAACGCCGCGGGCACGCTGACTGCGACTTTTGCAGCGGTGGCCATGGACTTTGCGGCTCGCTCGTCTGGCGCATCTTGTCCTTCGTGCTCTTCCTGATTCTCGCGCCAACGCACGATGAGCGCTGCCAGAACACCGCAAACCGCAAATCCTGCCGCGAGCAAGAAATAGGCGTCTCTGCTGCCGAACAGCTCGATCAGATAAGCGGTAAGCCCCGCAATTCCAAAACCTGCGGCCAGGGCGAACGGAACGCCCACTGATGCGCGTAGCGCATACTTTGTCGCGATGGAGCCTGCCGCATCTCCGATCCAATTCATGAGCCGCCCGAACATCGGCTACCTCGCTGACATGCTGGATAATTTTTCAGGGAACGTATGTGCGCCAATCCCGTTCCCGATCCGATCGCGACACTGACGCGCCAGCCTCCGATGAGACTGATCTGGCATCGACCATGTGGAATGTGTTCGTAGAAGCAGGCAACGATTGGCTGCGCCACCGTGATGCGCGGCTTGGGGCGGCGCTCGCTTACTACTCGGTGTTTTCTCTGGGGCCTTTGCTCCTCATTGTCGTGAGCATTGCCGGCATGTTCTTCGGCCGCGAGGCCGTCTCCACCGCGCTCAACGATCAGCTCCGCAATTTGCTTGGGCCCGCCGGCAGCCAGGCTGTCGAGGCCATGCTGCAAGGTGCCGGCTCACCAGCCAGCGGCGCCATAGCCGCCTTGGTGGGCATCATCCTATTGCTGGCCGCAGCCCTCGGCGTCGTCGCGCAGCTCAAGGATGCGCTCAATACGATCTGGGAAACGAAGGAGCTGGAGTACGCTGGCATCTGGACCTACATACGTACTTATGTCGTGTCCTTCGCCGGCATACTCGCATTGGGCTTCCTTCTGGCAGTATCGCTGGTCATCAACACAGCTTTGTCGGGTCTTTCGGCGTCGATCGGCTCCGGTGAAAGCCTTCTTTGGGAAGCGCTGAATTTCGCGGTCTCCCTCGGCGTTCTGTCTGCCCTGTTCGCCATGCTGTTCAAATCGTTCCCTGACGCCGATGTCGCTTGGCGCGATGCCTGGATCGGCGGGCTCACGACGGCCATGCTGTTCAATATCGGGAAAGCCGCAATATCCGGGTACATCGGCACGCAAGGCCTGGAGTCGACGTATGGCGCCGCCGCATCCCTCGTCGTACTGCTCGTATGGATTTATTACTCTGCTCAGATCCTGCTCTATGGGGCAGAGGTCACACATGTGCTGGGGCGGATGTCCTCAGCTCAATCGAGTCCCTCGGTTCCAACCAATCCAACCGGCTCGCTTGATCGGGAGCGCGCGTAGGCTTGATAACCGGCGACGAACAGAACACGCGTTTAGATGTCCTCTAGTGGAGGACTTGCGTAGTGGAAGCAGCCAATGTCGCACCATATGGCCATCACGGATCTTTCAGCTCGCGTTATCGAGGCGGCGTGCGTCGCCCGAGCCAAGATCATCACGGTCGAATCCTGTACCGCTGGCGCGCTGGCCACACTTCTGGCGGATACCCCGGGTGCTGGGGACGTCTTTCTCGGCGGCTTTGTCACTTATTCCAAGTGGTGCAAGGTGGATCTGCTTGGCATCCCCGCAAACGCCATCACATTGCACTCAGCTGTCAGCGCCGAAGTAGCGGCTGCGATGGCCCGGGGAGCCCTCGACAAATGCCCGTCAGCAGATATCGCAGTCGCGGTCACCTGCGTCGGGGGCCCGAAGCCTGACGATGACGGCAACCCGGTCGGCCTTACCTATCTCGCCGTGCAATGGCGAGCCGGAGCACCCCATGTACGCCGGTTGACGATCGAGGAACAGGCCTCGGGTCGCGTTCGCGGTGACGTGCTCTTCCAAGCACTGTCGTTGGTGCTCAAGGAATTCGCGACGGCGCGATAGGTTGGCAGCTGTGAGTGGGCTATTCCGCCTCTCGATGATACGACCACCAGTAGGCCAACGCGACGCTCGATCCACCAATAATGTTGCCGATGGTTGCGGGAACGATGTTGCCGAGGATGCGCGCCAACGAAATGGCCGCTGCGTCGGCAGACGCATCCTGGATCATCCAGGCGTACGACAAGAGGTACATATTGGCGACGGAGTGCTCGAGGCCGGCAGCGACGAACGCTGCGATGGGCAGGAGAACCGCCGCGACCTTATCTGTTGTCGATGTCGCGCTATACGAGAGCCACACGGCGAGACATACTAGAATGTTCGCGAGAACGCCGCTCGCTACAGCAGCAGTGAAGCCGAGAGAGGCTTTAGTCGAAGCGATATCCATGGCGGCGGCAGCGATGGCGCCACCCTCAGACAAATGCATACCGGCGGCGAACACCAACACGGCGAGAAGCACAGATCCTGCAAAATTGGCGAGATAGACGACAAGTAGAGCGACAGTCGCTTGTGAGAGCGGCAGGCTTTTCGCCGCGACCGGTCCTGCCATCAACAGATTGCCCGTGAAGAGCTCGGCGCCTGCAATGACAACCAAAACGAGGCCGGTGGCGAACACCAAGCCGGCCAGCACTTGCGCCACACCATGAGGCAGCACTGCATCCGCTCCCGCCAGAGCGACAGTGGCGAAGAGACCGCCGAAGCCGATATACATGCCAGCGAGCACGCCTAGAGCCACGATCTGACCGGTGCGAAGCGATGATTTTTCGATCATCGCTTTGAATACATCGGCAGTGAGTTCGGGTGGCTGGCGCAGCGAAGCGCAGTCACTCATGGCGCAATCGCCTCTTGAGCTTGCCCTTGAGTACTGATGGCGCGAGCTCTTACTGGCACCGATTTCGCTGCCGGTGTTTTGCTTTCCTCGGCGAACTGCCACAGTGGAATTAGAGGACTGCATTCGGGGAAGTAGGCGGCGCAGTTGCCTGGAGGAATATCATACTCCAGTGCCTTCAAGCCAGAGACATTCCGGTGCACGCCGTCGTCCACAGCGGTCGTCAGTTCGATCTCGGCCTCGTGGACGATACCGAGTCGCAGCATGTCGTCACGGTTCATCATGACGATCATGCGCGAGCCATAGATCCCTCTGAAGCGATCATCATACCCATACACGGTTGTATTGAACTGGTCGTTCGAACGCAGCGTAATCAGTCGCAGAACGTCGGCGTCGCTGCCGTCATCAAAGCTCGCAGAAAGCGCCTTTGGCACTTTGAAGTTCGCTCGTTTGGTATCGGTCTCCCATACGCGGTCACGCGCCGCGATCGGTCGCGGAAAGCCGCCCGGCGTATCGAGGCGCGCATTGAAGTCGTGAAATTGATCAGGATAGGTCTTCTCGATCGCATCGCGCACCAAGGCGTAGTCGGCAACCCAATCGTCCCAGGGGATGCGCGGATTGGACGGCAGCGTCGCTTTCGCAATCTCGGCGATGATACGGAGTTCTGACAGCAGATGCTCGCTGGCCGGGCTGGTAACACCGCGCGAGGCATGAATGCAGGTGGTGGAATCCTCGACCGTGACGATTTGTGGCCCGGAAGCCTGCTCGTCGATCTCCGTGCGCGCGAGGCACGGAAGGAGGTACGTTGTACGTGCCGTGATGAGATGTGTGCGATTGAGTTTCGTGGCAATCTGTACGGAGAGATCCAGATTTCTCCATGCCGGCTCCATGACATCATGATCTGGAATGGCGCGGACGAAGTTGCCGCCGAGGCCGATGAAGGCGTGCACCGTACCGGCCACGACGCCTTCGCACACCCCGACCGTCGCCAAGCCCTCCTTTGTCGGCGGCGAGAAATCATACAGATCCGCCAATCGATCGAGGGGAACGAGCTCCGGTTTCTCCGCGATGCCGACCGTTCGCTGCCCTTGCACGTTGGAGTGTCCACGAACCGGGCAGATACCGGCGCCTGGCTTGCCGATATTGCCGCGGAGAAGGAGGAAGTTCACAAGCATTTGCACGTTGTCGACGCCGAGGCGATGCTGCGTCAGACCCATCCCATACACAGCAATAACTGATGCCGCGGCGCTGTAGGTTTTCGCTGCGGCTTCCAAAGCGGCGCGCGTCAGACCGCTTTCCTTTTCGATATCTTCCCATGCCGTCTCCATGATGAAGGCACGGAACGCATCGAACCCATGTGTGTGTGTTTGGATAAATGGCGTATCAAGCACGTGCACGCCACCACCCTGTCCTGTCGGATCGTGCCATTGCATGAGCGCCTTGGCCAAACCGAGAAGTGCTGCAATATCCCCGCCCGCGCGCACCTGATAGTATTGCGTCGCTATGTTCGTTGCGTCATGCGTGAGCATCTGACCGGGCCGCTGCGGATTGATGAATTCCTCCCAGCCCTTCTCACGCAACGGATTGAAGACGACGATCGGGACGCCGCGCTCGCGCGCCTCCTGCAAATTGTGCAGCAGGCGTGGAGAATTCGTTCCGACGTTCTGCCCGAAGGCGAAGATGCAATCCGTCTTCGAGAAATCCTCGAGGAGAACCGTGCCAACCGGGGTTCCGATGCTCTGTGGCAGCGCCACCGACGTCGTCTCGTGGCACATATTCGAGCTGTCGGGCAGGTTGTTGTTGCCATACAGCCGTGCCAGCAGCTGGTACATGTATGAGGCTTCCAGCGAAGCCCTGCCGGAAGCGTAAAACGCAACGGCCTCGGGATCATAGGAGGCCAGTTTGGCACCGATATCGGTGAACGCCTCCTCCCAGGTTACCGGAACGTAGCGATCGATACCGGCGTCGTAACGCATGGGGTGCGTGAGCCGACCCTCGTTCTCAAGATCGAAGTCCGACCATTGAAGGAGCTCACTCACGGCGTGGCGGCCGAAGAATTCCGGTGTCGTCCGCTTCGACGTCATCTCCCAGAAGGCGGCCTTGGCTCCATTCTCGCAGAACTCAGCGGCATGCGGCTCGGCAGGCTTCGGCCATGCGCAACTGCTGCACATATAGCCCTGGGTTTTGTTGTGATGACGCAAGAGATCAGGCGCGGTGCCAATCGCACCCTGTCGAGTGGAGTGACGTAACAGAGACTTAACAGAACCCCAACCTCCCGCCGGGCTATCGTACGCCTTGAACGCCACATCGTCCGCCATCATCACTCCTCTCGAAGGCAAAGCAGAAAGACCAACTCCTATGGCTAATCCGACCGAACGCAGATGGTTCCGAGCTTAAAGCGCCGTCGCTCGATTATTGCCCCGCCTCCATCCGCACGAGAAAAGGATGGGTACCTCGCGATAGCGAAGCGCTCCGCTTGCACGATCTCTTCCTCGACCGCTCTGCAGGCGGAGCGGGCCGACGATCGTGATGCTGAATTTGAGCGTGCAACATACCTTCGGGCGGCGCGTTAGAGGGGAAACAGATCCTGTGCAGACGAGCCTCTGGCTAAACGCACTTTGCAAGCCGGTGCATCGCAACATCGTAGGTGCCAGAATGACCGCACGGAAATCCAAGTCTAACGGCAAGAAGCCCGCACACTCGTCGAAGACGCGATCGGGCGATGGCGGGGAGATGCACCAGGCAGCGACGCTGCCGGATGAACGTCTGACGACCAATCATGGGGTGCCGGTGAGCGACAACCAAAACTCGCTCAGAGGCGGACCGCGCGGCCCGACTCTTCTCGAAGACATGATCCTCCGCGAGAAGATCCAGCACTTCGACCATGAGCGCATTCCCGAGCGCATCGTTCACGCGAGGGGCTCCGGCGCTCATGGCTATTTTGAACTGACCAAGTCTTTGGCGAAGTATTCCCGCGCCAAAGTTCTGACCGAGGTTGGGGCGAAGACCGAAGTCTTTGTTCGCTTCTCGACCGTGGCTGGCGGAGCAGGATCCGTGGACACGCCACGCGACGTGCGCGGGTTCGCCGTCAAATTCTATACCAAGGAAGGCAACTGGGATCTCGTCGGCAACAACATCCCCGTCTTCTTCATTCAGGATGCCATAAAGTTTCCTGACCTCATCCACGCTGTGAAGATGGAGGCCGATCGCGGCTATCCGCAGGCCGCGAGTGCCCACGACACCTTCTGGGATTTCGTTGGACTGATGCCCGAGTCCACACACATGGTCACATGGGCGATGTCCGATCGAACGATCCCGCGCTCACTGCGAACCATGGAAGGTTTCGGCGTCAACACCTTCCGACTTGTCAACAACAAGGGCGAAGGTACGTTCGTCAAATTCCACTGGAAACCACGACTGGGCCTGCAGTCCACGTGTTGGGATGAAGCGGTCAAAATCGCGGGCGCCGATCCCGACTATCACCGCCGCGATCTCTATGAAGCCATTGCCGCGGGCGATTTTCCCGAATGGGACTTCGGCGTTCAACTGATCAGCCAGGAGCAGGCAGACAAGCTGCCCTTCGACATTCTGGACGCAACCAAGCTCGTACCGGAGGAGCTCATCCCCATTCAGATCGTTGGGCGACTCGTTCTCGATCGCAATCCGGATAACTTCTTTGCTGAGACAGAGCAGGTCGCATACATGCCGACCAACATTCCTCCGGGCATCGACTTCTCGGAAGATCCACTGCTTCAAGGGCGGCTGTTTTCGTATCAAGACACGCAGCTATCGCGGCTTGGCACGGTGAACTTCCATCAAATCCCTGTCAATCGCGCGAAAGGCTGTCCACTCCAGAACCTGCAGCGCGATGGCCAAATGCAGACGCAGGTGTTCAAGGGTCGCGCCAACTACGAGCCCAACAGCTTGGCAGAAGCCGGTGAAGCGGGTGGGCCGCGTGCCGATCCCGAGGGAGGCTTCCGCTCTTTCCAACTTCCCGTCGAGGATCGTAAGGCGCGAGTGCGCTCAGAGAGCTTCGGCGACCACTATAGCCACGCACGACTTTTCTATCGGTCGCAGAGCGAGATCGAGCAGGCGCATATCGCGAGCGCTTTCGTGTTCGAGTTGTCCAAGGTGAGCTTGGAACACGTGCGCAAACGCGTGCTTGCAAACTGGCAAAATGTGGATGAGGACTTGGCTCGGCGAATTGCTGATGGACTCGGCATGGAGCTTCCCGCGAAGGCGAAAGCCTTCGTTGAACCGAAAGACTTGCAGCCGTCACCTGGGCTTCGCATTATCGGCAAGTATACGCCGAGCTTGAAAGGCCGGACAATAGCGCTGCTTGTTACCGAGGGCGCCGACGGAAAAACTGTGAAAGCTCTCTCCCAGCAGGCAGCTGCGGAAGGCGCCACCATCAAAATTGTCGCGCCAAAGGTGGGCGGCGTAACGCTGAAGGGCGGAGGACGTGTGTCCGCTGACGGCCAGCTCGCGGGAATGCCTTCCGTGCTCTTTGACGCCGTTGCGCTCGTGATGTCCGACGAGGGCTGCAGCGAACTCCTTAAGGAAAGTGCCGTCATAGAATTCGTCCAACATGCCTTCGCTCATCTGAAGGCCATTGGCTACACCCGCCACGCGATGCCACTTCTCGAGAAGTCCAATGTGACGATCGATGAGGGCGTTATCGACGTCGGCGAGGACATGGCCGGCTTCTCATCGCAGGCGCGCACCCGCGTTTGGGCGCGAGAGCCGGGCGTACGTATGCTGAGCTGACGGTGACGGACGCACGATCCCCTCGATCGTTCCGCTCAGCGGAAGGTAGGCGGAAGTTAGGGAGGGAGGCTCGCCCAGATCGCTTTGAAGGCCCGCGGTGAACGATGCACGTGGAACGCTCATCAACGGTGAGGGTCCAAGAGTTTCCACAGCTGATTGAAAGCACGCTGATCTCTCGTGCATTTGCATGAAACGAAGTGAAACGCTTAGGCGTGCTCGTGCTGGAAAAGCACTCTCGACGCCTCTGAGCCGCTCCGCAATCCTCGTGGCGAAGCCGTCGAAGCTGACATCGTGGCCGAGCGGCATCATTGGATGTGGGACGCCACATCGGGCTGCACGAAGGTCGCGAACGGGGGACAGCGCCAGTTCTGTGCACGGCTCGCCCGTCTTGAAGGCGCGCGCGGGGTGGCAATCGAAGCCGAGCGTCCCCGCAGGCCGCGAGACCGAACTTCGTCATGCCGTTTCCACAGCCCATTTGGGGCTGCTCTCGGCGGCCGGTGCGGGGGCAGGCGCAGACGTAGCCGCAGGCCTGATGGCAATCGAGGAGGTCTGGGCTGGATCGAGCGTGTCGGACGGCTCCATAACGTCGTGCTGCACCATCATGTAAGCAATGATGTCCTAGCGGGCGCCGTCAATTCGGAAAGACGCCGACGAAAACCGACTGATGGACGGCCTTTGTTGCCTTTGTTCTGTCCCGACGCACTCAAGGGACATGCTCGCCGAGACGGTGGCTTAACACTCGACGTAGTTGACGGCCAAACCGCCGGAGCTGGTCTCCTTATACTTCTCGTGCATATCCAGCCCCGTTTGGCGCATCGTCTCGATCGCGACGTCCAGCGACACCAAATGTTCCCCATCCCCCCGCATGGCGAGCGAGGCGGCAGTGGCTGCTTTCACTGCACCCATGGCATTACGCTCTATGCATGGAACCTGCACGAGACCTTTGATGGGATCGCACGTCATGCCGAGATGATGCTCCATCGCAATCTCCGCGGCATTCTCGATCTGTGGAGGAGTGCCCCCTAATATTGCGCATAGGCCTGCTGCGGCCATTGCCGATGCCGAACCAACCTCGCCTTGGCAGCCAACCTCTGCACCGGAGACGGATGCATTGGCTTTGATCAGACTGCCCACGGCGGCAGCAGTGAGCAAAAAACGGCGGATGGCCTGTGGTCCGACACCGGCAATGAATTCCTGCGCAAACGCGATAACAGCCGGAACAACGCCGGCAGCGCCATTGGTCGGCGCTGTGACTACGCGACCGCCGGCTGCATTCTCTTCGTTCACGGCCATCGCGAAAACAGATAGCCAATCGTTGGTTGCGAAACTGCCGGTCTCATTCCGTTGCCGATCCGCGAGCAGCTGCCGATGCATTCTGCCAGCGCGGCGTCTGACATTCAGGCCGCCGGGCAGGATGTCATCCCGCGCGAGCCCTCTGTCGATGCAGCTCCGCATAGCCTGCCAGATCTCGTCGAGGCGACGATCGACCTCCTTTTCGGAGAGATGCAGCAGCTCGTTGGCCATCTGCATCTCATCAATCGAAAGGCCCGATTTTTCCGCCATGTCGAGCATCTCCCGTCCGCTGCGGAAAGGAAATGGAGATGCATCCGGCACCGCCAACTGCGCGCCTCGGCTCTCGAGTTCGTCCTGTTGCAAGACCGTCCCGCCGCCGACTGAAAAATAGTGACGGCGCAGTGCGAGGCCACCATCCTCGTCAAAAGCCTCGAAGGTCATGCCGTTGGGATGACCAGGGAGTGGCATCTTTCGATCGAAGACAAGATCGCTCGCCGGATCGAAGCTGTATGTATGGTGGTCGGGCGGCGAAATGGTCCGCGTTCGGCTGGTGAGCTCTATGATGCTGGCGATCTCATCCGGCTCGACGGTGTCGGGCGCATGTCCATTGAGACCGAGAACGATAGCGCGGTCGGTCGCATGCCCACGGCCGGTATAGGCAAGGGAGCCATGTAACCGAACCCCGATGCGCTCCACCTTTATTCTCGCCGGCCTCGGCCAGCTCCCCGACTTGAGCTCGTTGAGAAACCGCCGTGCGGCAAGCATGGGGCCCATAGTGTGAGAACTCGAGGGGCCAATGCCGATCTTAAAGATGTTAAACGTCGAAGTGATCATTTGCTTCCAAGTGCGAGTCGGCCACTGACGAAGGGTAGCCTTGCCATTTTCCCATGCTGAAGCCGACCGATACCATCTTGACGAAAGCATGTCCCAAGCGACGTTGTCACGGAAAGGCGCGTCGAATTCCGAGGGTGAATGTGCGATCGGCCAGGATGTCGGATTTATCCACCCGAACGTCGCCTTGATCCGGGATGGCCTCGGTGAGCTTACGTATGGTTCCTGGTCTTATTCCAACTGGACGGGCCCGGATCCCACTACATGCGCCGTTTCTCAGTAACCAGCCTACTAGCGGAGGCTCTCAACGCGCATCGCGGATGGCCGAGACAATGGCGCTCGCCCGAGCCGAAGGCCGGCTACGATGTCGTGATTGTCGGCGGCGGCAGCCATGGGCTCGGGACCGCGTACTACCTGGCCAAAGAGTTCGGAATCACGAATGTCGCCGTGCTCGAGAAGGGCTGGATCGGCGGTGGCAACTCCGGCCGCAACACGACGATCATCCGCTCGAACTATCTCTATGATGAAAGTGCCGGGCTCTATGAACATGCGCTGAAATTATGGGAGAATCTCTCGAGCGAACTCAACTACAACGTCATGTACTCGGCGCGTGGCGTGCTCATGCTGGCGCATTCGGTGCACGATGTGCAGAGCTTCAAGCGGCACATATATGCGAACCGGCTGAACGGTATCGATAACGAGTGGCTGACGCCCGAGCAATGCAAGGCCTTCTGCCCACCATTGAGCATTTCGCCAGAGGCGCGCTATCCTGTCATGGGTGGCGCGCTGCAACGCCGGGGCGGCACAGCGCGCCACGATGCGATTGTGTGGGGCTATGCGCGTGGGGCCGACGCGAGGGGCGTCGACATTATCGAGAACTGCGAGGTCACGGGGTTCACACGGGCAAGCGACGGCAGCATCAGTGGCGTCGAGACGACACGCGGAAAGATCGCAGCGAAGCGGGTCGGTGTTGTTGCGGCGGGCCACACCAGCGTTGTGTTGGGCCACGCCGGGGTGCGGTTGCCGCTCGAAAGTTTTCCTTTGCAGGCGCTGGTGTCAGAGCCGGTGAAGCCAGTGTTTCCCTGCGTCGTCATGTCGAATGCGGTTCATGCTTACATCTCCCAATCGGACAAGGGGGAGCTGGTTATCGGCGCCGGCACGGACCAATACACCTCCTACTCGCAGCAGGGTGGACTGCACATCACCACGCACACGCTCGACGCGATCTGCGAACTGTTCCCTCAGTTCCGCAGGATGCGCATGATGCGTTCGTGGGGCGGCATTGTCGATGTCACACCTGATCGATCGCCCATCATCGGCCGCACGCCGGTTGAAGGTCTCTTTGTCAACTGCGGATGGGGCACGGGCGGGTTCAAGGCGACACCCGGATCGGCGCATGTCTTCGCCCATACGCTGGCGACAGGTTCACCGCATCCGATCAATGCGCCCTTCACTCTGGATCGCTTCCGGACCGGCCGTCTTGTCGACGAGGCCGCGGCCGCGGCCGTGGCGCACTGAGGCTTTTCATGCTGCTGATCAAATGCCCCTACTGCGGAGCCCGTCCGGAAATCGAATTTCGTGGCGGCGGCGAAGCCCATATTGCCCGTCCAGTCGATCCGTCCGCGCTGAATAGCGAGGAATGGGCCGAGTATCTCTACTATCGAAGTAATCCGAAGGGCAGGCACGCGGAGCGCTGGCTACACGTTCACGGTTGCGGGCGCTGGTTCAACGCCATCCGCAACACCGTAAGCGATGCCATCGAGCAGACCTATTCCATGGGTGAAACTCGCCCCGATGCGACGAAGGAGGGGCGTTGATGCCTTCGCTTGCTTCGCGGCAGCCCTTTCGGCTCGCGAATGGCGGGCGTATCGATCGCGCGCGGCCGGTGCGCTTCAGCTTCAACGGGCGCGCGATCGACGGCTTCGCGGGAGATACGGTCGCCTCGGCACTCTTGGCGAATGGCACTCACTTCGTCGGGCGCTCATTCAAATATCACCGCCCGCGCGGCGTGCTTGGTCATGGTTCCGACGAGCCAAATGCGCTTTTGAATGTCGATCGCGGTGGCGGCAGGACGGATCCGAACAACAGGGCAACCGTTGTCGAGGCGGTAGATGGTCTGACGACGCGTTCGCAGAACCACTGGCCTTCTCTAGACTGGGACTTCGGCGCAATCAACGATTGGTTCGCCCCGGTATTCGTTGCTGGCTTCTACTATAAGACCTTCAAGTGGCCGAGCAGCTTCTGGCATCGGCTGTACGAGCCGGCCATCCGCGCAATGGCGGGCCTCGGGGTAGCCCCCACGGAGAATGATCCGGACCGCTATGCCCAACGGAATGCGCATTGCGATGTGCTCATCGTGGGTGGGGGGCCGGCTGGGCTGGCCGCAGCTCTCGCGGCAGCCGAGAGCGGCGCCCGCGTCATTCTTGCCGACGAGCAAGCGGAGCTTGGTGGCACGCTGCTGCACGATAAAACCTCACGGATCGATGAGGTCTCGGCTCAAGACTGGCTTGCAGCGTCCATTCGGAGTTTGTCCGCGCGCTCCGGTGTCATCCTCCTGCCGCGCACGACAGTCTTCGGATACTACAACCACAATCACATTGCGATGGTCGAGCACGTCACGGACCATCTTCCGACGGCGCCTGCGAGTGACCTCCCTCGCGAGCGTCTATGGCAAGTGCGCGCGAAGAAAGTAATCCTAGCCGCGGGTGCTCATGAGCGTCCCCTGGCGTTTGCCGACAATGATCGACCCGGCATTATGCTGGCGGAAAGCGTACGAGCCTACATCAACCGCTATGCGGTTGCGCCCGGACGCCGGATTGTGTTTGCCGGGGCGACATCGTCTGCCTATCAGGCCGCGGCGGATGCCAAGGTTGCCGGGATAGACGTGACGTTTGTCGACGTCCGCCATCCGACACAGTGCGGCAGAGAGGCAGGGGAGCTGCGCGCGCTCGGTGTCGAGGTGTTGACCGGCCATACGATCATCGGCTCACGCGGTCGCAAGCGGGTAACAGGCCTGATCGTCGCGGAGATGAGTAAGGATGGTGCGATCGGCGCGCATCGGACATTGCCGTGCGACGCTGTTGCCATGTCGGGCGGCTGGACGCCGGCAGTACATCTGTTCTCGCAGTCTCGCGGGCGCTTGCGCTTTCACGAAGAAATCGATGCGTTCGTTCCCGGGACTTCAGTGCAGGCAGAGCGCTCAACCGGAGCTGCCAACGGCACGTACGATCTTCCTGGCGTCCTGTCTGAAGCCTGGTCCGCCGGCGCCGAGGCCGTGGGCACGGTGACGAGCAAGTCCTTTGCGGTGGCCCCCGCGCAGCGCACCGACATCGGGCGCACGAGAGTATTGCCGACCGATCGCGATCAAGGCCGGGTGCGCGCGTTCCTGGATTTCCAGAATGATGTCACGGCGAAGGACATCAAGCTCGCCGTTCGTGAGGGCTTCCAAAGCATCGAGCACGTCAAGCGCTATACGACGACGGGCATGGCGACGGACCAGGGCAAGACGTCGAACATGCTCGCGCTCGGGATCGTAGCCGACACTCTCGATAAGCCCGTTCCCGAGGTCGGCACGACAACATTTCGCCCGCCATTCACCCCCGTGTCCTTCGGTGCCATCGTAGGGCAAGCACGGGATGCCCTGTTCGATCCCGTGCGTAAGGCACCGCTGCACGATTGGGCTGAAGCTCAAGGCGCGGTCTTCGAGCCCGTGTCCCTCTGGCGCCGGGCACGCCACTTCCCGCGCGCGGGCGAGGATATGCACGCGGCCGTAAGTCGCGAATGCCGCGCGGTGCGATCGGGCGTTGGCATATTCGACGCATCAACGCTCGGGAAAATCGAGGTTGTCGGCCCGGACGCTGCTGAGTTCCTCAATCGCATCTACACCAATGCCTGGTTGAAGCTGGCGCCCGGCCGTTGCCGATACGGCCTCATGCTGCGCGAAGACGGTTTCATCTTCGATGACGGCGTCGTTGCGCGCATCGCCGAAGATCGCTTCCATGTGACGACCACCACGGGCGGTGCTGCCCGGGTTCTCATGCACATGGAGGATTATCTCCAAACCGAATGGAGCGATCTGAAGGTCTATCTCACCTCGACGACCGAGCAGTGGGGTGTCATCGCCGTGCAAGGACCCAAGGCGCGTGATGCGATCGAACCGCTCGTAGAAGACATCGACCTATCGCCAGTCGCGTTTCCGCACATGTCCATTCGCATGGGCAAAATATGCGGGGTGCCGACACGCCTGTTCCGCGTGTCCTTCACCGGCGAGCTCGGTTACGAGATCAATGTGCCGAGCGGGCACATGCCGGCGGTTTGGAATGCCATCATCAAGCAGGGCGCGTCGTCCGGCATCACGCCTTATGGCACAGAAACCATGCACGTGCTCCGTGCGGAACGCGGCTTCATCATCGTGGGGCAGGATACGGATGGCACGGTGACGCCTGATGACGCGGGGCTCGGGGGCATGGTCTCCGCGGCAAAGCGCGACTTCGTTGGTAAGCGTTCGATTTCACGGTCGGATATGGTGCTGCCCGATCGCAAGCAGCTTGTCGGCCTGCTGACGACGGATCAAAAGGTCGTGCTTGATGAAGGCGCGCAGATCGTTGCTGATCCCAAAGCGCCAATTCCGATGAAGATGCTGGGACACGTGACGTCGAGCTACTGGAGCGACGCTGCCGGCCGACCTATTGCGCTCGCGCTCGTGGCCGGGGGACGCGCCCGCATAGGCGAGACGCTTCACATCACGACGCCTGACGGCTTTGCTGCCGCCACAGTCGCGCCGCCCGTCTTCTTCGATGCAGAGGGCAAGCGCGTTAACGGGAATCTGGCCCATGTCTGAGCGGCACTCGAACAGCACCCGCCTGCGAGCACAGGATGTTGTTGCGTCAGGCGCGGCATCTGGCGTGACGATCTCGAACATTGAAGCAAGCACGGCCTACGCGCTGCGTATTGCACCTGCGATCGCCGAGAGCATTCGGCACGTCGCTGGCTTCGATCTTACGGGCCGCATCAATACGGCAATCGCGACCGAAGAAAAGACGGCGGCCCGCCTGGGCCCGGACGAATGGCTGCTGATGGCGCCGGCGGGCGATAGTGATGCGCTGGCACAACTGATCAGCGCAGCTCTCGAAGGGAAACACCACTCGCTCGTCGACGTCAGCCATCGCAATGTATCGATGGTCGTGGCGGGTGTGAAGGCACCGATAGTGCTCAATGCCGGCGTGGCGCTCGACCTTGATGACGCTGCTTTTCCTGCAGGATCGGCCACGCGCACCGTGCTCGGGAAAGCAGAAATCGTGCTCGTTCGGTCGAGCGCGGATCGAGGCTACCGCGTGGTGTGCTGGAGATCTTTCGCGCCCTACGTGCACGGCTTCCTGGAGGGCGCATCGCGCGACGTAAGCGACAGCTAAGCGTGCTCAGGTCACGACGCACTCGTCCAGGCAGCGCCTGATCTGAGCTTCTTCGATCAAGCTGTCAGCTGCAATGAAGACGATCTCTGATCGTGGGCGCGCTTCACCCCATATTATGTCGCGCGACAGCCGCCACCGGCGGCCAACGAGCTGATAGACATGCCGATGCTCGGAAGCGTCGGCGAGATAGAGCGTGCCTTTGGCGCGCAGAATGCCGTGCGGCAAGGTTTCCGAAAGCTTGCGCACGCGCTCGGCGCTCAGCGCTTCGTCGAACGCAAAGCTCCAGCTCCGGAACGGTTTGCTGGTGCCTCCGCTCACATCACGACCATCTTGTGCGGGCATGGCGTGCGACGCCTGATAACCGAGCACGACCTCAGTGGCTACATTCGCCTCTGTGGACCTCACGATGGCGGCATTTGGCGCGATACGCCGCGCCCAGGCCTGTACGTCGTCCGACATTGCTGGCGTTGCAAGATCCGATTTGTTCAGAACCACGAGATCGGCACCACTCACTTGGCGCGTCACGATGGCGCCGAAGTTTGGATCACTGGCGTGCTCCAGAGCGGTCTCTGTATCCACGAGCGTGACGACACCGTTGAGCGCCAAAGCGGGATTGGTAAGGGCGACATGAAGAATGGGCTGCGGCTCAGCGATGCCGCTGGCCTCCAGTATGATCGCCTCCGGGGGCTCTGCTTGCTCAGTGAGCGTAAGCAGCGTTTCTGTCAAGCCACGGGCCATGCTGCAGCACGCACAGCCATTCGTCAGGCTTATCGTGTCGCGATCGCGCCGACTGATCAGGGATGTGTCGATGTTGATGGCGCCAAAATCATTGACGATGACGGCGAGGCGGCGCCCATGCGCACCGCCCAGGAGGTGATTGACCAGTGTCGTCTTGCCGGCGCCTAGGAAGCCCGCGATGAGCGAGAACTCTACCGATCCGGGTGCTGCGGCACGACGCTCCGGCATCAGGCGCGCAGCCTGCGCAATGCCGAGCAGCATCTGCCATGTCGCCGCCGCATCGGCCCGGGTGCTGTCGATGGCGGGGCGTTTGCTATCGGTTGGCTGAGACACGCGACTGCACTCCGAGCTAAGCCGGCTGCTTCACGCCACCGAGCACGGTACCCCAGATCGGAATATCCCTAAGCGCTATCGGGGCGACCGCATAAGGGTCGTCGTCAAGGATCGTGAAGTCCGCGTACTTGCCAACCTCGATGCTGCCGAGTTTGCTATCCAGTCGCAGGAGGTGAGCAGCGTCGATGGTAATGGCACGCATGGCGCGATCGATCCCGATGCGCTCGCCTGGCGCAAGTACGGTCTTGCCGTCCGCCGCCACACGATTGATCGCAACCCAAGCCGCGGTTAGAGGATGAAGAGGCACAACGACGAGCGAGAAGTCGGAGTGTAGGGCGAAGATTACACCTTCGCGCTCCAGGCTTCCGAGGCGTGCCGTCGCTTCCGAGCGGTCGGGGCCGAAGCCTTGCTCGCTGTGAAGCTGGCCACGATAGTGCACGAAATAGATGTTGACGCTCGCCATGCCGCCAAGCGCCTTCAAGCGGCGCGCCTGATCAGGTGTGCTGATGCAGTAGTGCTCGATCGTGAAGCGGTGGTCGAAGCGTGGGTGCTCCTGCTGCAGCTGTGCCAGCGCATCGAGCGTGGCGTCGACGGTCTCGTCGCCGTTGGCGTGCGCATGAATTTGGATGCCAGCCTTCCAATAGGGCAGCATCCGATCCTTGTATTCCTCCCACGGGATATCACCCCGCAGACCGTTGCCTCCGTCTAGATATCCCGGGAACTTCACGCGCAGCGACATGGCGGGATAGGAGCCGTCGCCAAGGAACTTGATGCCGTGGAAGAACAGCTTCTCGGTCGAACGGCGCGAGAGGCTCTTAACGAATTCGGGCGCGTTCTTTCCATGAATGCGGTGAATAGCCGACTCCATCGGCACCAGCGCCATGCGGATCGGGAAGTCTGCACTGTTGACGACCTTCTCATGGTAAGCCCAGTCGCTCTCGAATTCGGTGAAGCCGAAGGCGAGATCTGCTGTCGTGGTGATGCCTGCCCGCTTCGCCGTCTGCCCCATCATGCGGAGCGACGCCATATTGTTGTCCGGCCTCGTGAACTCCTCGCGTACAGGCCCGAACGCGACGTGCAGCGCCTCCATCTCGACAAACTGACCATTGAGGCGACCGTCAGGGTACTTGCCAATGCCGTGGACGTTGGTCGCATCCGTCACGCCCAGCCGCTCGATCATCTTGCTGTTCGCATAGACGTAATGCGGCGCGTACGAGAGAACCCAGACGGGCTTCTCCGAGGAGATGCCGTCCAGCTCGTCACGATGGAGGTGACCACCCTGGACGGCGGGATCGAGTCCCCATGTGATCAGGGGCCGCTCCGGATCTGGATCGAGCGCAATCAGTTCGCGAATGCGTCGCACTACGGCGTCCCGATCGAGAAGCGCGGCATTCATTCCGTTCGGCCCGGGCGACTCGATCGGGCCGACGTAGTTCACGCTCAGATAGGCGCCGGAGATACCGAGGTGTGTGTGAGGATCGATAAAACCCGGCATGATGACTTTGTCGGCAAATGTGTCATCGATCGTGTGAGGGTAGCGGCTGAGCCAAGGCTGAAGGCTTGTGAGACTGCCGACGGATAATATGCGGCCGTCCATCACGGCGACCGCCGTTCCTTCCGGCCGGCCGGGGTCCATGGTGATGATCCTGCGAGCGACAAAGACGGTGATGCTGGTCATCAATTCATTCCTCGCAAACATCGGACCCGCAGGTGCGACTTTAGGTATGGGGGCGCGGCTCGGCAAAGACCATGCAGTTTTCCGGAGCGACACCGAGGGCGATGGGGCGCCCAACAGTCAAGCTCGCGCGCGCTGCTGCCGTCTCGTTCTGCTGACGGACGAGCACGATCGGCCCGCCGTCGAGACGGATTGCATACTCGGTCGTCGGTCCCAGATAGCTTACGAATTCAATGACACCTGGAAGCTCATTCTCGGTCGCCGATACCGCAGCACCATTCGCCTCCCGCAACCGGATCTTTTCAGGCCGAATTGCAACTAGTGCACGTTCGCCGCCAGCTGCATCCGGATTCGAAACGCGCAGCTTGGCGCCGAATTCGGACGTAAACACCTGCCCCTCAATACTGCCCTTGAAGAAATTCGATTTGCCGATGAAGTCCGCGACGAACGGGGTAGCCGGACGCTCATAAAGATCGGACGGCGACCCGATCTGCTCGACGCGGCCATTGCTCATCACCACCAGGCGATCGGCGAGACTGAGTGCTTCTTCCTGATCGTGCGTAACAAAAATCGTCGTCAGACCTAGCGACTGCTGCAACTGTCGAATCTGGAGACGAACCTCGTGCCGTAGCTTGGCATCGAGTGCAGACAGCGGCTCATCGAGAAGCAGGACATCCGGGTTGATCACTAGCGCGCGAGCCAACGCGACCCGCTGCTGCTGACCGCCGGAGAGCTGCTTCGGTAGCCGACCAGCAAGGTGGCCGAGCTGCACGCGATCCAGGATCTTCGCAACGCGGTCCTTGATCTCCTCCTTGCCAACGCGCCGCATTTCAAGGCCATAGGCGACGTTCTCGAACACCGTCATGTGGGGAAAGAGCGCAAAGCCTTGGAACACCATACCCGTATTGCGGCGATTGGGTGGAAGATGCGTGACATCGCGATCGTCGAAAAGAATTCGGCCGCTACTCGCATCGATGAAGCCGGCGATCATGCGCAGCGTGGTGGTTTTGCCGCAGCCGCTCGGCCCCAGCAGCGCCAGGAACTCCCCCTGCGCGATCTCGAGCGAGAAATCCTCGACCGCAAGTGCCGAACCGTAAAACTTGACGACATTCTGGAGCGAAATGGTCGACATGGAATTCTCAGTGGCTCCTAGAAGGTACGGCTCAGTCTGACAAAGCGATCCGAGATGACGAGCGCGGCGCCGATGATCAGGATCTGGATGGTGGCGACCGACATGATCGTGGGATCGGTCCGGTACTCAAGATAGTTCAGCATGGCTATCGGCAGCGTAGAGCGCCCCGGGCCGACTAGCAGCAGCGACTTCTCCAGATCACCGAAGGAGACGATGAATGCGAACAGGCCACCGGCTATGATGCCAGGCCGGATGACTGGCAGAGTGATGCGCCTGAACGTGGTGAAGCGGCTGGCACCAAGGCTCATCGACGCTTCTTCGATGGCAGGATCCATGCCGACCAGCGATGCCGTGACTAGGCGCAGCACCCACGGCACGGCGATGAGCGTGTGCGAAATGACGAGGCCCGGCAGCGTACCCGCTACTTGCACTTCCGTCGCGATCTGAAACTCGATGTAGAACAGATAGATCGCGCTGCCGGCCACGATTGCCGGAACCATGATCGGCGACATCAACGCCGTATTGATGATCTCACGTCCCGGAAAACGATAGCGCGCGATCGCGATCGCCGCCGGCACACCGAGGAGCAAGCCCAGAGCAGCAGCCGTGAGCGCCAGTTGCGCGCTGAGCAGGAAGCCGTTGCGGAAAGCCGCCAATTCCCACGCCCGAATAAACCACTCGAGCGTGTAGCCTTCCGGCGGGAACGACATGATCTTATTGCTGAAGAACGCCACCCAAATCGTGATGCCGAGGGGCGCGAGGATGAAGAACAGGATGCCCCAGACGGCACCGAGATAGGCCGCGCGCTGCAGTGAACTGAGTGCCCCGCTTTTCATGATGGATGTCATGCGCGCGTCTTACGTCCGAAGGCGAGGCTCGACGCCACCGTGAGCAGGGCCGTCACCGAGATCAGCACGAAGGCGAGTGCGGCGCCGAACGGCCAGTTCATGCTCTTGGCAATTTGCTCGTAGACCTTGGGCGCCATCATGTGGAATTGCGGACCGCCAAGGAGTACCGGCGTCGCATAGGCGTTCATCGAGAGTATGAAGCAGAGGACACAGCCAGCGAGAATGCCAGGAATCAGAAGCGGCAGCACAACCCGCCGAAATGTCGTGAGCGGCGTGGCGCCGAGGCTGGACGAGGCTTCCTCAAGGGCCGGATCGATGGCTTCCATCACGCTGTGAAGCGTAATGATCATGAAGGGCAACAGAACCGATGTCAGGCCCGCAATCACAGCGCCGGTCGTGAAGAGCAGTGGCGTATCGACCAGCAGACCGAGATAGCTGAGCGTGAACTTGAGCACGCCGCTGTTGTCGAGGACGATGATCCAGCCGGCCGTACGCACGACGCTTCCCATTAGAAGCGGCAGAACGACTGCTATGATGAGTACGCGTTTCAGCAGATCAGATGGCGAGCGGGATATGAAGTATGCGACCGGAAGCCCGCCGATGAGACACAAAAACGTTGTGACGCCCGACACCAACAACGTCGTCCATAAAACGTGGCGGTAGAAGCTGTCCGTGAAAAACTTCACGTAGTTTTCGGCCGTGAAGACCTGAAGATACATCTCCGCTGGATCATATTTGCTCACGCTCAATCGCAGCATGATGACCAGCGGGACGAGCAAGAACAACGAGACGAAGATCATCGCAGGTGCCGACAGGACCCAAGGCGCTGACACGCCTCGGGCCCTGTGCTTCTTAGGCCCTGAGACTTCGCTTGGTGCTACCGCCTGCATGTGTTTGCCGTACGGAATGTCACCCTTTGAAATCCTTGTTCCACCACTCGAGCAGCGACGCGCGATTCTCTGCCCAGAAGCCGTTCTCGCGTGCACGCAGCTTCTTGCGCTCGTCTTCCGTGAACTCGATCAGCTTCGACGCATCCGGCGGCAAGACAGCTTTCTTGTTCGCTGGCGCATAGAACGACTGCTGAGCGAGACCGGCCATGCCAATCGGATCAATGAGGGCATTCCCGTAAAACAGCGCACCTTCCTTGTTTGGTGCCTTCTTCGGGATGACGGCTCCGAACGTGATGCTGACAGTGCCTTCGGTGGGGAATACGGGTGTCAGTTTGATGCCCTCCGACGCGAACTGGATGATGCGCGACTTGTAGTTCGGCCCGATCGAAATCTCGTCATTCTTGAAGGCCTGCGCCTGCTGCAAGTGCTGCGGATAAAGTCGGGGATTAGTCGCCTTCTTCAAGTCGAGGAGAGCGGATTTTATGTTCTTGATGTTGGTCAGATCGCCGCCGTTGACGAGCGCGGCCATCTCCATGTGGTGATACCAGTGATTGTCGGTGAAGCCGATCATGCCGGCATATTTCGGATTCCACAGATCTGCGAACTTCTGCGGCGGCTCCTTCACCTTGTCGGGATTGTAGCCGATGACCCATCCGCTGAACTGCCACGGAATGAAGTACGGCGCCCGGATCTGCTCGTGGACGTCAGCGAGATTGGGGATGTCTTTATCTGACAGTTCCTCGAGCACGCCCTGCGTGTTCATGAAGTAGGCATCCGTGTCGTCGAGATGAGAGACATCGAATGCCGCGCGCGGAAGGCGGCGCGCCGCCAGGAGTTTCGTACGACGCTGGTCGATGGCACCCAGATCCCGCACGACTTTGTAACCCGCCTTCTCGACGATAGGCGTCTCGAAGAACCGCGCCGTGCGATCGCCCCAATCACCACCCCAATTAGCAACGATGATTTCGCCTTTGGCTTGCGCAAAGGCTGGCCCGCCCAGAACGCCGGCCGCTGCGAAGGTGGCGGAACCAGCGAGCATCTGCCGGCGCGTCAGCCTACCAAGTTCGGAATTGTCACGATTAGTCATTCGTCGCTCTCCTTCGAACTACGCCAAAGCGCCGAGCAGCGCCGCGGCGCATGTCGGGAAGGCAGGTGCACGTCGGCGCATCAGCGATAGCATCGCCTGTGCGATAACTGACTTCGAGAAGGGAATGAAGATGAGTCTTTGCCCCAAAGCCTATTGCTAAGCTAAGATGGTATCCAGGCAAACCCTTGTAGGACCGCGACATCGCAGATGTAGCGTTAGGACCATCCTCAGGATTCCATGATCTGCTTGTCCAAGCTCGCAGCATTGGACTTGCGAAGACTTGATGTCTTTCTAGCAGATAGTCGCCCTGTTTTTGGGCAAATGCATACCTTTTGGCTTGGTTTAAAGTATCGAGCCTTCGACCGCTCGGTCCGTAGGTAGCTTTATTGATAGCGCAACTCCATCGCGTCCTGGATCGGCTGCACCCTCAAGACCAGCCGCAGTGCAGCGTACCGCGTGCACCCACGCGATGGTGTAACCGAACGGATTGCGGATGACCTCGTACCCCTCCTCTTCGAGTGTGTGCAGAATGCTTCGTGGAATGCGGTTCGAGACATCGATTGCCGAACTGGTCGACGAAAAGCGCGGTGCCGACACAGCTTCCTGCATCGTCATTTGGAAATCGACCACGTTGAGAATGGCCTGCAGAACACCCATCGCGATCTGCGTACCGCCGGGTGCGCCGATGACCATCTCGCGACCGTCCGGATCGAACACGATGCTCGGACACATCGCGCTGAAGCGTGACTTGCCCGGAGCGGCGCTTCCCGTCTGGCCAGGTCGAGGGTCGAAGACACCCATACAGCCATTGTACATGAACCCCAGGCCCTCGGTGATGACGCCGGAGGGCATGCCTAGAGAATGGGTCATGGACACACAGTTGCCGTCGCCGTCGACAACGGACAAGTGGGTCGTGTCCTTCGAGACAGGCGCGGATATCGAGAGACGCGGCACTTCCGCGCGCGCGCCACTGCGGATCTCCTCTGCAAGCGTTGTGGCATAGGATTTTGAGCTCAGTCGGCTCACGGGTACGTCGACGTAACCGGGGTCGCCAATGAACTTATCCTTGTCATTTGTCGCACGCTTCATGACCTCGGAGAGAAGGCGGATATAAGCCGTACTGTTGTGGCCGAGCGACTTGAGATCGAACACCTCGAGGATGTTGAGCATCTCGAGCAGCATCAAGCCGCCGCCCGGAGGCTGATTTGTCGTGACGCGATGTCCCCGGTACGTGCCGACGAGAGGCTTGCTGCGTACCGGTCGGTAGCTTTCGAGGTCGCGCTTTGTAATGAGGCCACCATTGGCCTTCATGTCGGCCGCAATGCGGTCCGCAATCGCACCGCGGTAGAACATATCCGCTCCGTGCTCTGCAATCTGAGACAAGGTGTCCGCATATGCAGGATTGCTCAGTGGCTCCCCGATCCGCTTTGGAGATCCATCCGTCCTGCAATAGAGCGCGCGCCCTGAGGCGCTGTACGCCAGACGCTCTGCATTGGATGTGCGCCCCATGCTGCCTTCGTCGCTCCAGAACGCAAACATTGCGGGCCGAACGAAGTAGCCCTCGGTTGCCCAGCGAATTGCGGGAGCAACGATGTCCCGCCACGGCAGGCGTCCGTAATCGCGATGCGCATCCTCAAAGGCACGAAGCGACCCTGGCACACAGATCGATTGATAGCCGAGATCGTTGACGCGCCCCTTGAGCACGAAGCCGAAGCCGTCGCGCGCCTGTCCCTCGATCAGGTGCGCCCACATGGAGTCGGTCGTCGCGAGTGGTGCTGGAGCATGAAAATCCAGGTACTCGTGGACGTTGCGCCCAGGCATGTATAGGGCAAGACTGCCGAAGCCCGCGATCCCGCACATGAGCGGATCGACGACTGTCTGGACGAGCGCGCAGGCAATGGCGGCGTCCACTGCATTTCCGCCGCGTTCGAGCACGTCGATGCCAGCTTCGGCTGCCTCGGGTTGCGGGCACGCCACCATCGCCGTCGTCGTCATGAGAACCTCGCCGAACTTTGAGCTGTGAGGCGCGCACCGTAGCATTGGACGCGGACCCTGCAATGCAGTGTCGCAAATCGACAAGACAGGCGTCTGGATCGTTATATAACCGACCAGATTGCTGCGACCAACTGCAGCCGAAGAAGCGCGAATGGTCTGCGGCGTCAGACTGTGCGCCGTGGAGTGTTTCGAACATGAGCCAGCTCTCACTGGGCAATTTCCGTCTCACTTACGGGCCTGATGCCGGCGAGCCGCCGTTTCTGACCCGCCCAGAGATTGTCGGAACATATGGCGTTGTCGCGTCGACGCACTGGCTTGGTACGGCTGCCGGGATGCGAGTGCTGGAGATCGGTGGGAACGCGTTCGATGCGGCAGTCGCCACCGGCTTCGCTCTTCAGGTGGTCGAGCCGCACCTGAATGGGCTCGGCGGTGAAGTTCCCATCATCTTCAACGATGCCAAGTCGCGCAAGACGCGCGTTCTCTGCGGCCAGGGCGTGGCTCCGCAAGCGGCGACGATCAAGGCATTCGACGCTCTTGGGCTCGATATCATTCCGGGCAGCGGACTTCTGCCGGCGTGCGTGCCAGGCTCGTTCGGCGCGTGGATGGTACTCCTTCGGGACTACGGCACGCTGGGCCTTCGCGACGTCCTAGAACCGGCGATTGGCTATGCCCGCAATGGATACATTCTGCTCCCGCGCATTGCGGCGGCAATCAAGATCGTCGAGCCGCTGTTCCGCAATGAATGGCCGACCTCGCGTGATGTCTACCTGCGGCCGGACGTGCCGACGGCGGGAACACTCTTCAGTAACCCTGATCTGGCTGCGACGTATGAGCGGATACTGGCCGCCGCAGAAGCAGCGGGAGGATCACGCGAGCGTCAGATCGATGCCGCCAAGCAAGCCTTCTA
Source organism: Pseudomonadota bacterium (assembly GCA_023410905.1). Taxonomy (GTDB): domain Bacteria; phylum Pseudomonadota; class Alphaproteobacteria; order Rhizobiales; family Hyphomicrobiaceae. The sequence continues at coordinate 46,915 of JAEYPL010000031.1, read as the reverse complement.
TCAAGGCTTCATCGCGGACGCGATCGATCGCTTCTCCCGCGAAAGCGAGGTCATGGATACGTCGGGGCAGCGCCATCGGGGCCTCATCACTGGGCAAGATCTAGCGACGTGGGAGCCGACTTACGAGGAACCACTATCCATTGATTACCATGGATACCGCGTCAACAAGCCCGGCGTGTGGACGCAGGGCCCCGTATTCCTTCAGCAGTTGGCTTTGCTCAAGGGCTTTGATCTCGGCGCATTGGATCCGGTCGGCGACGAGTTCGTCCACCTCGTCACCGAGAGTTCGAAACTGGCATTTGCGGATCGCGAGAAATTCTACGGTGATCCGAATTATGTAGATGTACCGGTCGATACGCTGTTGAGCGCTGATTATTCGAATGCGCGACGTCGCCTTATAGGCCGCCACGCGTCCGCCGAGTTCCGCCCTGGTCATATCGAGGGCTATGAGCATGACGTTCCCTACGCGGTTGCGGACGGCACGGGCAGCGAAGGCACCTCGCTCGGCGCTGGCGAGCCGACCGTCGGTCCGCGCGGAGCCTCGCGCGGCGATACTGTGCATTTCGACATTGTCGATCGCTTCGGCAATATGGTCTCGGCGACACCAAGCGGAGGCTGGCTGCAGAGCTCACCCGTGATACCGGGGTTGGGTTTCACTCTCGGGACGCGCGCGCAGATGTTCTGGTTAAGGCCTGGCCTGCCCGCTTCCCTCGCGCCCGGCAAACGGCCGCGGACCACGCTATCGGTGGCCATGATCGAACGTGATGGTGAACCCTATCTGAGCTTCGGCACCCCTGGTGGTGACCAGCAGGACCAGTGGAGCCTCGCCTTCTTCCTGCGTCACGTGCATCACGTCGATAACCTTCAGCAGAGCATCGACCTTCCGATGTTTCACAACGATCACATGCCGAGCTCGTTCTTTCCGCGTCAGGCAAAGCCCGCCTCGTTGACCATCGAGAGCCGTTTTTCCCCGGAGGCCGTGAGGCGCCTAGAGGCACGAGGCCACAAAGTCGAGACCGTGGCCGAGTGGTCTCTTGGCCGCCTGAGCGCCGCGTCGCGTCGGGGCCGCGTGCTCAGGGCCGCAGCGAATGCCCGCTACATGCAGGGTTACGCGTTCGGCCGGTGAGCCTGGCGTGCAATCGGGCAGCTCGGCTCGCACTACGGCCCGGGCATAGCCTTGCCAAATTCCACGCTGGCGGGGCATATTCAAATACAGCTACGCATGTTTCCTTTCTAAAGAGGAGTATATCGGCACGTGCGAAGGGCACCGACACCGCTGCGAGTTGGCTTCATCCTAGCCAATAATTTTACGCTGACGGCGTTTGCCAACTTTGTCGACATTCTTCGTCTCGCAGCAGACGAAGGCGATAAGAGCCGCCCGATCCGATGCCAGTGGCAAATCATGTCGCATTCGGAAGATGCGATCCGCGCAAGCTGCGGCGCCTATATCCGCCCTACTTCGGGATTCGTTGATCCCAGCGACCTTGACTACATCGTTACCGTCGGAGGGCTCCTTCATACTGGCCCCCAGTTGCACCCCAAATCCCAGGAATATCTTCTTAAAGCTGCGTGCTCGAGCACCAAGCTCGTTGGATTGTGTACAGGCAGTTTTGTGCTGTGCCGCCTCGGACTGCTCGAAGGACGCAAATGCTGCATCAGCTGGTATCATTATCGCGACTTCGTGGAGGAGTTTGGCGATCAGGTGCCGATTGCCGACCGACTTTATGTGGTCGACGGAGATCGCATAACGTGCTCAGGAGGCGCCGGCGTTTCCTCTCTGGCGGCTTCTCTTGTTGAGCGTCATCTGGGGCCGGCGAGCGCGCAAAAGGCTCTTCACATTTTGCAGATCGATCGCGCTCGACCAGGCTCTTCGGCTCAGCCGGCACCGCCGATGGCCCTTTCCGGTGACAACGACCGGGTTTCGCGCGCTTTACTGATCATGGAGCAGAATTTGGCGCGGCCAATGCCGGTGGCAAAGGTCGCAGCGCAGGTCCATACGAGCGCCCGCCAACTCGAACGGCTGTTCAAGGAGAAGGTCGGCTGCGCGCCGCACACAGCCTATCTCCGGCTGCGGCTCAAGCACGCGCGATGGATGCTGAATTCCGATCTGTCCCTTGCCGCAATCGCGGCCGACACGGGCTTCGCCGACGGCGCGCACCTCAGCAAGACATTCAAGCTCGCTTACGGAATCAATCCGTCGGAGCAACGCAAGCGTCTTCTCACACAGACGCCAAAAGCGACGCGCCGGATCAGCCCATCAACTGACACCGCGCGCCGCATCTTCGACGAGCCTCTTTAGCCGAGAGCCTTTGCTGGCAGCTCTATGTAAGAGCCTAAGTCGCCGCCCCAGTGCACCGTCAGCAGGGGCGGTCGGCCATGGGGGATCTGACCGCAGTGATCGGCATCTGCCCCAGCAATGGAAACCCGCAGGCGGCTTCCTTTCTGGAGGGTCCAGGAAACTGGCAGCAGCGGAAAGCGGAGCACCTCGGGCTTGCCGATCGGCATAGGCGCGGCATCCGCCCGCGAGAAGGTGCGATAAGGCCAACTGGTCTTGTAGTTCGGCGGACACGGGCTCTCCTTGCGATGCAAGGCGCGCAGTAGTCCTTCCGTTATGTAACGTGCCGTGCCGTCCTCCTCGATCTCCGTCAGGTAGACGAACAGCGCCGCATCCGGCTCACTTGACGAAACCCACAGCGATGCCAAGGCATGGCCCGAAATCTCGAGAGATTGATCTAGGGGCATCGAGACATAGGACAACATTCGATCTCCGCGTCCCTGCCAATCCGTGTAGTAGCGCGTGATATCGAGACCGGCGATGCGTTCATATCGCGTCTCGTTGCCTGTCCCCGAACCGAAGTCGACCTGATAGCTGTCTGAGCCCGCCAAACCTTGCGCCTCGGTCAGTTCGTGTCCGGCGGTGAGATAGAGGCGTTTAGCTTCACGGGTCGGTGGCCAGTTTGCGCTTTCGCGCCACGCTTCCTCATGAAAGGTGAAGTAGTGGACCCGCGACTCGCTTTTGAGGCCGGTGTGCATTCCGGCGAGATGCTCATCGAAAAAGCGCAGGATCTCGGCAAGAACAGTGAATTGGGGAGAGACGCCGTCGCGCCAGGGGGAAGTATTGACGCGTGCTCCGTGATCCCATGGTCCAAGCAGAAGATACTTGTTAGGATTCGGAAGCGTCAAAAAGCGGCTGATCGTACCATTCGCGTAGCCCGCGCCGTCTGTCCAACCCGAGACCGTATAAACAGCGACGTCCTCGCGAATGCCGCTAGCGTAATTGTACGGTCCGAACTTGGCTGACGTGAAGCTCTTGTCATAAGGGAGTGCATCGTCCCTGAACTTGAACTCGGTGATGAAGTCCGGCATTCGGAAATTTGCAACGTGTTCGCGCACTGCAGCCCGACACAAGCTGCCGTCTTCATCTTCATCGACGGGATGCGGACCTTCAAGATTAGGATCTGCGTAATAGCCGTAGTTCTTGAGAAAGTCGCGCCGGTCGTGGTCAAGAGCGACCATCATACCGTCGTAGACCCTCGCCAACTCCTTGAGCAGCACGCCACCTGGATAGTAGTTGTCGGGATAGGTGTCCCAGACGGCGAAGAGCGGCGCGATCGCTTTGACGGCCGGATGGCCGGTGCTCGCAAGAAAATCACTCGCGGCGCCCAGATAGGAAATCCCCGTCGCGCCGATCCGGCCATCGGACCACGACTGAGCGACGATCCAATCCGCAATTGCGCGACAATCCTCACGCTCGCGAGGTGAACGGAAACTGTCGCGCGTACCAAAACTGGCGCCACTCCCGCGGATATCGACCACGACCATCGCATAACCGCGCGGCACAAACATATCGCGATAGCGAAAGGTGTTCGGGCAGGGCTCCGTACTGGCGCCGGCTTTCACCTGGAAGCGTCGATAGTAGGGCGTGCAGATGAGAATGGTGGGCCATTGTCGCACATCTGCGTCCGCGCCCTGCGGGATATAGATATCCGCGGCAAGACGGCAGCCGTCCGGCATCGTCACATAACAGGAAATGGGCTTCGGGATGCTGTAGGTGGTGGGGCGTGTCGCAAGATAGCGGCTCGGCGGCACGCGCCAAGCTTGGCCGCGATCGTCATTATCTGGCATATGCTTCCCCCACTGCCTCGGGCTTGCTTGTCACGATCGGTGACATTTCACGCAGGGTGCGGGGCTTGCAATAGGGAGCACAGCCCGCGTCGCGATCTTACGTCGTGACTGTCGCGCACCTGCAAGCACTCATCAGTTTTCCGCCGCCGTGGGGCGTTGCCAGAGCGTGAAGCAGCACCGAAACAGCAGGCTTGCTTGAGGCGGCCCCTCCTGACGACAAATGCGGAAAACTACAAAACATGTGTCGTGTGGATAATAACGCACGCCGCTGAGCCAAGCTTAGTCTCAACGCTTGGACCGGCTTGCTGGAGGAGCCCATCATGAGCGAGATCGTCGTCTATCCGGCGCGGAAAGTCATCACGATGGACGCCGGGCGCCCGTTCGCGGAAGCCGTGGCGGTCAGAGATGGTCGTGTGCTTTCCACCGGCACGATCGAGAGCATGCAGCCTTGGCTCTCGCGTTATCCGCATGTGATCGATGACACCTTCAAGTCAAAGGTCATCATGCCGGGACTTATAGACCCGCATACACACTTCCTGATGAGCTCTGGCTACATGGCCCTGCACTATATCGGGCCGATCGACTCCCCGGCGCCGGATGGCACGCATTACAATGGCCTGCCAAACATGGATGCGGTCAAGGCGAAACTGCGCTCGATCCATGAGTCGTTGCGCAATCCGCAAGAGCCTATCATCTGTTGGGGGTTGGACCCTGCAATTCAGGGCTCACATCTCCATCGTGACGAACTCGATGCCTTGCTTGGCGACAGGCCGATCTGGGCGATCTCGTATGCACCGCACTTCGTCTACCTCAATTCGGCTGCGATCAAGAGTGCGAACATTCCCGAGAACTCAAACGTTCATGGCGTGCTGCGTTACGATGACGGCCGCCTCAACGGCCAGTTTGTGGAGATCGAGGCGAAGGTGATTGCTCTCGGAGGAATCCGGGCGGAGATCGCGAAACGCGGTGGCGCTGATGGCATCAGGCGCATGGGCGCTGTTGCCCACAAGGCTGGCATGACAACAACCGCTGAGCTGGTCTTCGGAGCAAACGATTTCGAGCTTGAGTGGCAGCTCTATAATGCCGTCGTCAACGATCCAGCGTTTCCTTTACGGATGGGGCTGGTGCCGCAGGAAAACGCGCTACATCGCACACATGGGAGCAAGCGCGCCGATTTCATGCTGTCAATCATGGAGAAGCGTAATTCCGATAAGCTCTTCTTCCATGGCGTGAAGTTCTTTTCCGATGGATCATTTCCGGCGATGTCGCTGCGCCTGAACTATCCGGGCTATCTCGACGGTAGCAATGGCCTGCGCAACGACGTTCCCTGGGACGAATTTCACGAACGGATGCTCCCTTTCTGGGAAGCCGGAATTCCGATCCATTGCCATGCAAATGGTGATGAAGCCATCGACGCGTCGCTCAATGCGCTCGCTAAGCTTCAAGCGATAAGACCAAAGTTCGACCATCGCTTCACCCTCGAGCACTACTGCATCAGCACGCCGGAACAGGCGCGTCGCCTCAAGGCGCTCGGAGGGCTTGCCAGCGTCAACAACTACTTCACCCACTATCGTAGCCAGATCCACGCAAACGAAGGCTATGGACCCGATCGGTCTGAAGCGGTCGCGCGGCTCGGTTCGCTCGAGCGAGCGGGCGTGACCTTCACGATCCACTCGGACTATTCTCTCGTCGTGGTCCCGCTCCATCCACTCACGGCGGCCTGGATCGCTGTTAATCGCGTTGCACTTGACGGCAAGACAGTGGTCGCTCCAGGCGAACGGATCAGCGTGGATCGTGCGATGCGCGCAATTACGATCGATGCTGCGTACGTGCTCGGCCTCGAGAATAAGGTTGGCAGCTTGGAGCCTGGCAAGTTCGCCGACTTTGCCATCCTCGAAGACAGCCCCTACGATGTGGATCCGATGGCGATCAAGGACATCGGCATCTGGGGCACCGTTCTCGCAGGCAAGGTGCAGAAGGCATGACGGATTCGAGCGGGGATGATCCCTTGCAGCAAACGCGGACGGTAGCAGATAATTTCTCGACGCTTTCCATGCTCACTGGCCTGATGCAGGCCGCTCAGTTTATTCCTCCAACGTTGCGGGCTGCGAAAGGTTCTCTGCCGCTAACGGTGATCAGTGGCTTTCTCGGCGCCGGGAAGACCACGCTGGTGAATCGTCTCCTTACGCAGCCACATGGGAGAAAGATCGCGGTCATCGTGAACGATTTCGGCGCCATCAATATCGATGCAGAACTCATCAAAGGCGTGTCTTCCGATACGATAGAGCTGACCAACGGATGCGCTTGCTGCACTGTCGCCGGCGATCTCACACGCACACTGGTTCAAATCGCCCAACGCGATGAGATGCCCGATTGCATCGTACTTGAGGCAAGCGGTGCCGCCGACCCGCGCGGCATCCTGCTGGTCGCACTTTCCAATCCAAGCGTGCGCTTCGACGGAGTCATCACGATAGTCGACGCAGACGGCATCGAAAGCCGTCTGGCAGATGCGCTCACTCGCGCAACCGTCGAGCAACAGATCAAGGCAGCGGATCTCCTGCTGCTCAACAAGTGCGATCTTGTCGCTCCAGCGAGCCGAGTGAACATGCACGGCCTCCTCGAGGCAATAACGTCGGCTCCACGTGTCGAGACATCGAATGCGGATGTGCCGCCCGATCTCGTGCTTGGCGTGAAATCAATGCGCGATCCTGAGATTGCTTGCACGGCAGCCCACGAGATCGGCCTTTCAACCTGGAGCCGATCCTGGTCGGGCCCCGTCGATGCCAATCGACTTCGGGACAGCCTGCGCAAAATACCGGCCGATGTGCTTCGCGCTAAAGGCGTGTTCCGTCAGTCTGACCAAACCGGCACGCGCACGATCTTTCATCGGGTAGGACAACGGGAAAACTGGGTATCAGAGCAGGGCAATGGTGCAAGTAGCGGGTCTGCGCTGGTCATTATCGGCCCCACTAAGACGATGTCCCTGACCAATCTTGATGCGATGTTTGAAGATGTTGTCGAGGCGGGGGCAATTTAGGCACGCTTCGATGCTCAGAGGCAGCCACAGCCTAGAATTTCAGAGCACTCTAACGAATGACACTGGATTTCTAGTGCAGGATCACCACGGCCGGCGAGAGTGTTGCGTGCGCGCGAGATCCCGTGCGGGGCACGCGCAGTCCTAATAGTGCGGAGGCGTGATGATCCATTTGGTCGGGACATCGCAGGGATTGGCGCAGCGATGCACATCCGTGCTTTTGAACGAAACGCTGTCGCCCTCCTCCAGCCTGAAGAATTTGTCGGCGACCCATAGATCGAGCGTGCCCGAGAGGACAAGCCCCGACTCCCATCATGGCTGTAGTCGCCGCTATCAGCGCCCGGCTCGATGGTGCTCAGCAACGCTTCTAGCGGACCCGAGAGATTAGGAGAGAGCAGCTCCTCCACAGTTCCGAGCCCTGTAAACGTCAGAGTCCGCCGATGCTGCTTGCAGGCCGCGATCCCCATGTGTCGTGGGGCGACGACCTTGCGCTCGTCAAGTCCGAGTTTATCGGCCGCTTCCTTCTGAGCCACGACGACGAACTAAACGTCGTCGCTGCGTTCACGGATCGCCTGGTCACTCGGCACGTCCTGGATGCGGCCGTTATTACGACGGAACCTTCGATTTACTTGATCTGTGTGCCAAACACGTAATCGGCGACAGCACATTTCGGCCGGGAGCTTATCGAGCTGGCGAGGTTTCCGGTCAGGGGATGCCGAAGATCGTCGAGGCGCTTCTGATGGTGAACGTCGAGCGCGCGATGGGGGCTGCCCGCTTTGTAAATGGCGACTGCTTCGAGATCGGTCTTGTCATGCCCACGGTCACGCGGTTGGTGAAGGCTACCGGATGGTCCGTCTTCGTGATGTTGAAGTTTTTGTTGCTTTGTCAACGTGCTGAGACAGCTTACCCGCTGGATCCGTTTAACCTGCTTGCGGGCGATGATCGTCGCTCAACCGGCGGGCCGGCATGTCGCCTTACTCTGGAGGCTGTGTGACAACCGGGGTTGTGGGGGGGCGCCGCGGACTGGATGAGCGCGGCGAATGAGACGAGGATCGCTTTCCGGCTATTTCGCGCCAGGAGGTCGCGCTAACCGATTACATGGCGATCTGCGATGTTCCCACGAGGCAGCCAAAGGGGGAGATGGCTCCCGTCACACACGCATCGCCTCCATCGGACGGGGCACACCGATAATCGTCAAAACGCGCATCATATTGAAGGCGAGAACGTGAAGTGCCATCTCGGCGGCAACGCGCGGCATCGTTCTCGTCTTGAAGTGCGTCGCGCCCATCCAAGCTTTGATCGTGCAGAATGGGTGCTCGACTGTTTTGCCCGTAGCGGGATCTTCGAGGGATCATCGTCGAGCCACTTCTGGACACGCTCGAGGATAACCTCGTGCACCCAGCGGCGGACGCGACGCTCTTTCCCGGTTGTGCACCTGTTCTTGATCGGGCAGGCCTCACAGACTGACGTCCAATACAAGCGAACCATCTTGCCGTCGTGCTCGCTCGTCATTCGGTAGGTCAACCGCTCGCCGGCCGGGCAGATGTAGATGTCCTCAGCAGTAACGTAGACAAAATCCGCTTTGTCGAAGCGGCCAAAGGCTGCGGCGTTCGACGTGTTCGGCTTCGGCAGGCGGACCGAACCAGGACATCGGCATCCAGTTCCTCAACGAGATGCTCAGCCCCGACATTCAGGCCTACATCGCCAAGACGTTCTTCTCGAAGCCCACGAACAGCAAGACGGTGCTTCCGGCGGATCTCACGTTCCCCGATCTCGTCTCGCTGGATTGGGAGTACTTCGTCGACAATCGCAATGCCATGATCGAACGTTTCGAACGGGAGGTCTCGGCGAGGTGAACGTCGTAAGCACCGAGGCTGCACAGGAGCGGGCGCCGTCCACCGACTACAGTCGCGACGCGGCGTCGCTCCTTCAGTTTCGATGCGCCGGCCGTCATGGTGCTGCCGGGCCTCGTCTTCATGGTGGTGGCCTTCGCGATCCCCGTCCTGATCCTGGTGGCGGACAGCTTCCGCGACGCGGATGGCCTGAGCCTCGCGGGCTATCGAAAGGTGCTTGGCGATCCCTACTACATCGGGATCATTTGGAACTCCCTGCAGCTCGGCTTGATCACGACGATCGGTAGTTTGCTGATCGGATACCCGGCGGCCTTTGCGCTTTCGCGGGCGCCGGCGCGCCTCCAGGTACTTCTCTTCGCCTCATCTTCCTGCCGCTGACGGTCAGCATCATCGTGAAGACATTCGGTCTCGCGATCATGATGCGCAGGGACGGCATACTGAACTGGCTGCTCCTCACGTTCGGATTCATCGATCGGCCGATGCGCCTGGTATTCACCGAGTTCGCACTCTACCTCGGCATGATCAATGTCTTCCTGCCCTTGATGATCCTGCCGATCTATTCCGTCATGCGTCAGCTCGACCCTCGCCTCACCGACGCAGCGGCTTCGCTCGGCGCGGGGCCGGTGACGGCTTTTCGGAGAGTTACGCTCCCACTGACCATGCCGGGCGTCGTCGCCGGCATATCGCTGGTGTTCTCGATTTCGGTTGCGGCTTATGTGACGCCGGGGCTGCTCATCGGTGATCGCTTTATGACGATGTCGCAGGTGATGGCCAACGCGTACCTCAACATCCGCGACTTCAACCTGGGCGCCAGCATGGCGATCGTCATGTTGATCGTTGCCGTCACGATCGTATTCACGTCGACCTACTTCGCGGAGCCCGCGAGCCGCAGGGGGCGCAAGGGATGATACCTCGCGTCTCATTCGCGTTCTGCTGGGTCATGCTTGGCCTCGTGCTCGTGTTTCTCTTTGCGCCGATCATCATCGTCGTGGCCGTGTCCTTCACGGAGTCGGCAATCTTCTCGTTTCCGCCGCAGGGCTTCTCGCTCAAATGGTACTATTCGATCAGGAACGCTGATGGGCTGCTCGCTTCGGCATGGCTGTCAGCGCAGGTAGCTTTCATCTCGACGCTCATTTCCCTGGTTCTCGGAACGCTCTGCACCATCGCCGTGGTTCGCCGCATGGTTCCCGGCGGCGATGCCTACACGACGCTCCTTATCGCGCACATCGTGCTGACGATGCCGTTCATCATGCGAACCGTGCTCGCCAGCCTGTTGATGTTCGATTTTTCGATGGTCGATGCCGCGCGGATGCTGGGCTGCTCATATCCGAGGGCGCTCTGGCGTGTGCTTGTCCCGAACATTCTTCCCGGCGTGATGTCCGGCGCACTGTTTGCCTTCATCCCTCGTTCGACAACTATCCCATCTCGATCTTTCTGGTCGATGTGCACACGAAGACGCTGCCCATTCAGCTCATGAACCAGCTCGAGATGTCCCCTGATCCGACCGTTGCGGCGACGTCAGCTCTGCTGATCATGGCGACGATCGCAGCGCTGATCGTTTGCGACAGGCTCATTGGCCTGAAGCGAATGACAACGATCTAGCCTTACCAGGCTTGACCAGATCGTGCGTCTGGAAATGGACGACAATGACCCCGAACAGTCGACAGTCTCAAGCTTGCGCCCGGCCTGCCCGTCGCGGTGTTCGCGTCGACTGGCGCGCGCACATGCTCTCTCCTACCTAGCCAAGCCCATCACTGATCAGATGAACCGCGCCTTACGGGAATGAGGTCGAGCGAGACCAGCCTGCTCCCACGGACGGTTGATACGAGCATCGGAGAGCGCGACAGCGTCCCAATCGATGACTTGCCGCAGGGTACAAGTCCGGGTGCCGGCAGAAGCTCCCGACTTGCTTCGCTCATGCCTGCCCCCGGCGCTTTCACTCCACGTTGGAGCCGACGATGCTCCGAAGGAGGCCTATGAGTATCGATGGCGAGAAGGGCTTGGACAGAAACGGTGCGCCTTCAAATCCCGCCGGGAAGTGCTTCTGCGAGTTTCCAGACACGACGACGAACGGTGTTCCCCGCGATTTCAGCGCAAGCGCCACCGGCTCGGAGTTCTCCTCGCCGAGATGAATATCGAGGACCGCGACGTCGCAGCCGACGTCGTCCAGAAAGTTCAGGGCATCAGCCACCGAGGTAGCTGGACCGACGACCTCGAAGCCTGCATCGGTAAGCAGATCCGCGACATCCATGGCGAGAAACGGCTCATCCTCGACCACTAACGCGCGATTGCTCGCAAGTGGCATCTTCATTGCGCACCCTTCCCGTCGTCGCCGATCTCGCTATCTCGAATCTTCCGCGCGGGGCACACGAGCTCCCAACTGAAGCCCGCAGGTGCGTAGTCGAGTTTCACGTCACCGTTGAGGCTCAACTCGATCATGTTCTTTATGACCTTGGAGCCAAAGCCCCGTCTCTTCGGTGCACGGATAGAAGGGCCGCCGCTTTCGCTCCAACTCATGACAAAGCGTCCGTGGTCGTCACCGCCCGCCAATTGCCACGCAATATCCACGTGCCCCTTCTGGTTGGAGAGCGCACCATGCTTGACGGCATTGGTCGCGAGCTCATGAACGGCCATGCCAAGCGATTGCACAGCCCGCGCGGAAACCCTGAGCGGAGGACCGCTCAGAACAATCCTCTCTCCAACAATGTCCTCGAAGTGTGCAAGCTGGGCGTGAATGAGTGTCGAGAAGTCGATACTCCGCCACTGACTGCTGAGCAGAAGATCCTGGTGTGTGGACAGTGCCTGAACGCGACGCGTAAACCGCTGCACAAAATCATTCGGCGCGCTGACTACCGTCTGGTTCGCAATCGCCAGAACCAGGCTGAGAATATTCTTCGAACGATGATTGACCTCGTTCAGCAGCGTCTCGATGTCCTTCGTACGTTCGGCGACCTGGTCTTCCAGCGTCGTATTGAGCTGACGGAGCTGCTCCTCCGCGCTACGTCGCGAGGCGACTTCCGCCTGCAGCGCTCGATTGGTCAGCTCGCTCTGCCGCTGCTTGCGGTGAAGGTCCGCAAACACAGCGACTTTCGAACGAAGGACCGCAGAATTCACGGGCTTGTACAGATAGTCGACGGCGCCGCTGCCATATCCGTCGAGCACGTGCTCATCCTCGTTGTAGTAAGCGGTCAGGAATATGATCGGGATCAGAGAGCTCTTTTTCCGTTCCTTGATCATCTTTGCAAGTTCGAGGCCGCTCGTCCCAGGCATCCGTATGTCGAGAATGATCAAGGCGAATTGCCGTGCCAGGAGAGCGAGGAGGGCTTGATCCGCGGACTCGGCTCGAACAAGGCGATATCGCGGATCGTCGAGGATCGTCTCGAGCACCATCAGATTCTTGGGCTCGTCGTCGACGACAAGTATGTTGATCGGCATTTCCTCTGCCGTCGCCAAGTCGACGCCTCCCGACCGATCTGCAATGCCGACATGCAGCCCGTCACTCGCATCATTACCAAGCGTTCGCATCACTTCTGTTCCGTCTGACCTCAGCTTGGCAGCTGTAGAATTCGACCACGCTGCCATGCGTAATCACCTCTACGGCTCATCGGAATAGCCACACGCGCATCAGCGATAGAAGCTGCTCGGAATGCACGGGCTTCGATATGTAGTCGCTGGCGCCGGCATCCAGACATTTCTCTCGATCGCCCTTCATGGCTTTGGCCGTGAGAGCCAGGATCGGCAACGTGCGATTTTCCGGCATGGCGCGAACTCTCCGCATGGTTTCATAGCCATCCATATCGGGCATCATGATGTCCATGAGGACCATGGCGAGGTCTGGTGTGTTCTGGACGATCTCTATCGCGTCACGACCATTGGTGCTGTTGAGCACCTCCATCTCGTAGTTCTCGAGAAGGGATGTCAGCGCGAAGATGTTTCGCGCATCGTCGTCAACGACCAGCACTTTGCGCGACTTCAATACTTCGTTGGAAGTGTGAAGCCGCCGCAGCATGGCTTGCTTGTCCGGCGGCAGATCGCTCGCCAAGCGATGCAAGAACAAAGAGGTCTCATCGAGCAACCGCTCGGGCGATTGAATATCCTTGACGACAAGATTTCTGGCCGCGGCCTTGATCGCAGCGTGCTCTTCGGCAACGAGTGCCTGCTCGGTAAACGCCACGACGGGGACGTCTGACCACTGGGGGCTTCTTCCAACTCTCTCGAGCAGCGCCAGGCTCGCGGTACCCGAGGAGCGCATATCGAGCACGAGGCAATCGGCAGGCTTGCCGTCAAGGGCGCCCAGCGCGTGGCCGCTGGTCGCGACGACCTCGATCTCGATATCGTCGTGGCTCAGTAAGTCTACGATGGACTGTCGATCGACACCGCCATCCTCGACGACCAGGAGGCGCCTCTTGCGCGGCGCAAGGAATTGCGTGACCCGATCGAATGCCGCTTCCAGGGCGTCGGTCGTCGGCCCCTTCACGACATATGAGAGCGCGCCATGTGCGAGGCCGTGTCGCCGCTCATCCTCGAGAGTGACAATCTGCACCGGAATATGACGCGTTGCCGGATCCACCTTGAGCTGATTCAGCACCGTCCAGCCGAGCATGTCAGGCAAGGAGATATCCAACGAGATCGCCGTCGGTCGCAGCTGGCGTGCGAGAGCCAGTCCCGCGCCGCCCATGCTGGCGACGACACCCTTGAAGCCCCGCTCGCGCGCCATGCCCAGCAGAATCTGAGCATAATGGCTATCGTCCTCGATGATCAGGAAGACGGGATCACCCTTCGCTATGTCGTTGCGATCGTCATCAAACTGTTCCACGCGAGGCTTGGGCAAACTGATCAGTTGGCGAGGCGCAGTCATGGCGTCGCTGGATCTGCCGGATACATCGACATGGTTCTCGGAAACGAAATAGCGCACTGGCACGAACAACGTGAACGTGCTGCCCTCTCCAGGATTGCTCGTGAGCCTGATTTCGCCGCCGAGCAGTTGTGCCAACTCCTTGCTGATGGCAAGGCCGAGACCAGTTCCGCCGAACTTGCGCGACGTACCGGCATCGGCTTGCTGGAAGGCTTCGAAGATAAGCTTCTGCTTCTCCGGCGCGATGCCGATGCCGGTATCTTCCACTGAGAACGCAGCGACCTGCTCTGCCTTGCTGAGCACCGGATGATCGTTTGACCAGCCGGCGCTCGCCAGCTCGGCGCGCACGGTGACATGACCGCTGGCCGTGAATTTCACCGCATTGGAGAGCAGATTCTTGAGTATCTGCTGGAGCCGCTTGGGATCGCTGTGAATGGCATGCGGCAGGTCGCTCGCAAACTCGACGTAGAAAGGCAGCCGCTTCGCCTCGGCCACGTGGCGGAAGCTTCGATCGATGGTGTCGCGCAAACCGGAGAACGCAATTTCCTCGATCTCGACGGTAACGGTTCCGGATTCGATTTTGGATAGATCCAGAATGTCGTTGATCAGATGCAGCAGATCGGAACCCGACGCATGAATGTTGCGGGAGAACTCCACCTCGCGGTCTGAGAGCGAACGAGATGCATTCGCAGCAAGTTGCTGACTGAGGATGAGAATGGAGTTCAACGGCGTGCGCAGCTCGTGCGACATGTTCGCCAGGAATTCCGACTTGTACTTCGACGTCAGCGCGAGTTCTTCGGCCTTTTCCTCGAGTGCATAGCGCGCCTGCTCCACCTCGGCATTCTTGCGCTCGACTTCGGCATTCTGCTCGGCCAGCAAACGAGCCTTGGTGCCGAGTTCTTCGTTCCTGACTTGGAGTTCGCTCTGCCGGGACTGCAACTCCGCCGTCAACTGTTGAGACTGCGTAAGCAGACCCTCGGTGCGCATCGTCGCTTCGATCGTATTGAATACGACGCCGATGGTCGGCGTGAGCTGATTGAGGAACGCGAGATCGGCTTCGGAGAATGGCTGCAACGCGGCAAGTTCGATGACGGCTTTCGTTTCGCCCTCGAACAGCACCGGCAGCACGATGATGCTGATCCGCTTGGCTTCGCCGAGGCTGGACGAGATCGTGATGAACTCGCTCGGGACATCGCTCAGCAGAATGGGTTTCTTCTCGAGCGCGCATTGGCCGGCAAGTCCCTCGCCGAGAGCAAGCCTTTCGATGATCGCACCCCGATGAGCGTAGCTGGAGAGAAGTTGCAGCTCCCTTTGCGTACCGCCACTGTCGAGATGATAGATCGTGCCCTGATAGGCTTTGATGAGCGGACTTAGCTCACTGAGCAGGATCTGGCCGACCGTGTTGAGCTCACGCTGCCCCTGAAGCATACCGGTGAAGCGCGCCAGATTGGTCTTCAACCAGTCCTCTTCGCGATTGCGCGATGTCGTCTCGCGCAAGTTCGAGATCATCGTATTGATGTTGTCTTTCAGCTCGGCCACCTCGCCGCGCGTCTCGACCTGAATCGACCGCGTCAGGTCGCCCTTCGTCACGGCAGTCGCGACTTCCGCGATCGCGCGCACCTGACTGGTGAGGTTTGCCGCGAGCAGGTTGACGTTGCCCGTCAGATCCTTCCACGTTCCGGACGCGCCGGGCACATTGGCCTGCCCGCCGAGCCGCCCCTCCACGCCGACCTCGCGCGCGACGTTCGTCACCTGCTCGGCGAATATGGCGAGCGTGTCGGTCATGTTGTTGATCGTATCGGCGAGTGCCGCGACTTCGCCTTTGGCCTGCACGGTCAATCGCTGGGTGAGATTGCCGTTGGCCACCGCCGTCACAACTTTCACGATACCTCGGACCTGCTCGGTCAGGTTCGAGGCCATAAAGTTCACGTTGTCGGTGAGATCGCGCCACGTGCCGCCAGCGCCGACGACCTGCGCCTGTCCGCCGAGCTTGCCCTCGGTTCCAACTTCCCTGGCAACGCGCGTCACTTCGCCGGCGAAGGCATTGAGCTGGTCGACCATCGTATTGATGGTGTTCTTCAACTCCAGAAGTTCCCCTTTCACGTCGACGGTGATCTTGCGATTGAGATCACCTCCGGCGATGGCCGTCGCGACGTCGGCAATGTTGCGAACCTGGCCAGTCAAATTCGAGGCCATCGAGTTCACGTTGTCCGTAAGATCCTTCCAGGTCCCCGCGACGCCCGGGACTGCGGCCTGTCCGCCGAGCTTACCTTCAGTGCCGACCTCGCGCGCGACTCGGCTCACTTCCGCGGCAAAGGAGCGGAGCTGATCGACCATCGTATTGATGGTCTCTTTCAACTCCAGAATCTCGCCGCGGACATCAACCGTGATCTTCTTCGAGAGATTTCCGTTTGCGACTGCGATCGTGACTTCAGCGATGTTTCGCACCTGGCCCGTCAGATTGTTGGCCATGGAGTTCACATTGTCAGTGAGATCCTTCCAGGTTCCCGCGACACCAGGAACTGCGGCCTGTCCGCCGAGCTTGCCTTCGGTGCCGACCTCGCGCGCGACGCGTGTCACTTCGGCCGCGAAGCCATTGAGCTGATCAACCATCGTATTGATCGTATTCTTGAGCTCCAGAATCTCACCGCGCACATCGACGGTGATCTTCTTCGACAAGTTGCCGTTGGCGACGGCCGTCGTCACTTCGGCAATATTGCGCACCTGCCCCGTCAGGTTCGAAGCCATGAAGTTGACGTTGTCGGTAAGGTCCTTCCACGTTCCGGCGACACCCGGCACTTCGGCCTGTCCGCCCAGCTTCCCTTCGGTGCCGACTTCGCGCGCAACGCGCGTCACCTCGGATGCGAAGCCGTTGAGCTGATCGACCATCGTATTGATGGTCTCTTTTAGCTCCAGAATCTCCCCTTTCACATCGACCGTGATCTTGCGCGACAGGTCGCCCTGCGCGACGGCCGTCGTCACCTCGGCGATATTGCGCACCTGGCCCGTCAGATTGTTGGCCATGGAGTTCACATTGTCGGTGAGATCCTTCCAGGTTCCCGCGACACCCGGAACTGCCGCCTGTCCGCCGAGCTTGCCTTCGGTACCGACCTCACGCGCGACGCGCGTCACCTCGGCCGCGAAGCCATTGAGCTGATCGACCATCGTGTTGATGGTCTCTTTCAGCTCCAGAATCTCGCCTTTCACGTCGACCGTGATCTTGCGGGAAAGATCACCTCGCGCGACAGCCGTCGTCACCTGCGCAATGTTACGAACCTGCGTGGTCAGGTTCGTGGCCATGGCATTGACGGAATCAGTGAGATCTTTCCACGTGCCGGCGACGCCTGGAACCACGGCCTGACCGCCAAGACGTCCGTCCGTGCCGACTTCGCGCGCAACGCGCGTCACTTCGGAAGCAAATGCGCGCAGCTGATCCACCATCGTGTTGATGGCGTCCTTCAGCAGAAGAATCTCACCGCGGACATCGACCGTAATCTTCTTGGACAGATCGCCGTTGGCAACGGCGATCGTTACGTCGGCGATATTGCGGACCTGATCTGTCAGATTGCCCGCCATCTGATTGACGGACTCGGTGAGCTCTCGCCATACGCCGGAGACGCCCTTCACCTGCGCTTGTCCGCCGAGCTTGCCCTGCGTTCCGACTTCGCGGGCCACGCGCGTGACTTCGGATGAGAAGACCGACAGCTGCTCGATCATTGCGTTCACGAGCTTCGCCGAACGTAGAAACTCACCCTTCAGGGCACGGCCATCGACTTCCAGTTCCATCGACTGGCCGAGATCGCCCTTGGCCACCGCACCGATCGTGCGTGAAATTTCCGTGGTCGGCCGGACGAGGTCATCGAGCAGCGTATTGATGGAGTCGACCTTGGCAGCCCAGTCGCCGTCCATTCCCTGCACCGGCAATCGCTGCCGGAGACGACCTTCTCTGCCGACTGTAATGCTCAGTCGGGTCAAATCCCGCCAGATGCGTTGCTGATCGCTGATGGCTCGATTGAATTCCTCCGCTATGCGTGCGTCGAGGCCCTCCCAGTCCGTGGGCAGGCGCGCGGACAGATCGCCTTCGCGAAATGCGATCATTGCCGACAGAATTCTGCGAGAACGTGCTTCCCTGACTCTGGTCTTTGCTGCTCTTGGCGGGGCTGTTGGAGCCGCCGTATCGCGCTCAGCGGTCGCGCTCGAACTTCTACGCAAACGTGGAAGTGCAGCTTCCGTCATGTTCTCCCCGCGACATAACTAAGAAAGACCATGCGTGAGGCCATGACGCCCGCGGTCCGGGCAACTGCATGACCTCATTCAGGATGCGCCAGCGAGTGCAGCCGCCCTGGTGCTGGCTCAGATTGGTGGTGGCTCGGATCGTCGAAGTGCCCCTCTCGAAAACGCCAAAATCATGCACGCGTGCAATAGCCCCCTGCATTCAAGGAGCTACTCCTCGTCCAACCTGACGTAACGCATGAATCCCGATTTGGTTCCGCAGCGGTGCCGAATGCCTTACGGCACCAATTTCCGCGCGGCGAGCAGATAGTTATCGGCACCACTTGTTCGCGAGCAGGACACCTGCGCGGAACATCGCCTCCCATCAGTGCGTTCGACGGGAAATTACCTGGCCAAGGAGTATTGCAATGACGAGAAGTGACTTTGAGCGCGATGATCACGCGGGGCGCGGAGATCGTGGCAGCAGCGTGACGTTCTTCGCAATTTGTTTAGCAATTGTACTGCTCGCGATCGCTTTCTTCGCATTCTACGAGCCGACAGGCAACACATTCACGCCCTGGCCGAGAAATGCATCCGTTCCGCAAATTCAGACACACGTCGAGAACGCGCTTTCTTACGCCACTGCCACTATCTGATGTCGGCCGTGTTCGATTGCTCTCCTGAAAGACGCAGCTTGTGATGCGCCTCGATCGCGCTTGTTAAAAGGATCAGGTTCCGCAAATTCGCCCGGTACCAGATATCAAAGAACGTGCCGATTATGGGCACCGCCCCGATCAGCACGTCGATAACGACGTTTAATGCCATGGAGCACAGCAGCCGCACACTTGCTCCAAGCCGGTACGCCAGATGCATATTGCGCACGGATACAGCCGCGGACACCAAATCTCCGGCGATCGGCAGCAAGCCCAACACGGCATCCCAACCAAAATGGATGCGTGTCAGCGGAATCCGAAACTGCGCATCGAGCTGCAGGCTGGACTTTTCGAGCTGCTCAAACTGGCTCGCAAAATCCTGAAACCTGGGATCATGTTCTGTGGGGAGGGAGAACCGCATCGCTTCGAGCAACCTGGGACTACGCGCGCCTCATCCAAGCGTCAGATCAAATTGCCCCGGTGAGCAGCCTCGTCGAAGGCGCCGAAATACTGGCAGTTTGACATCGCGGATCGGCTCTCATAGTTATTGCGAAGCGGTGCAAGCCGCAACCGGACCCGCGGGAAGGGCAGAGCCCACTTGCAGCTATAAGCTGACAAATTCCAACCTTTGTGCAGCCGTGTTGCGGGTCGTCGGCGCTAAATGCACGGAGGTTCCAATGAAACCCCTGCCGAGCCGGCCCCATATCGATCAACTGAAGAAGCAGGCCAAGGAGCTACTGGCCGACTACAAGCGTGGCGATGCCGTAGCCATCGGACGCTTCCGCCAGTCGCTCCCCGCAGCCACCGGGCGCGAAGACACAGCAATCGCGCAACTGCACTTGCGCCTGCGTGATGCGCACTCCTGTATCGCGCGTGAATACGGCTTCGCCTCCTGGGAAGATCTCAGGAGTTTCGTCGAAGCGATCCGCCTTTCGGACACGGCATCCGATCCGAAAGCACTCGCTCAAGCCTTCGCCCGCTTAGCTTACGCGGGCGACATCGCCGGCGGTATGAACCGCGCCCGCCCCGCCGCGGCAGCTCGCCTGCTGTCGGACCATCCTGAACTTGCCGCGCAGAACCCCTGGATTGCCTGCGCCGTCGGAGATGTTTCCGTCGTTCGGCACCAGATCGAGACGGCCCCATCGTGGGTCAACGAACCCGACGGCCCCCTCGCTTTGCCTCCACTCGTTGCGACGACCCACTCGGGCCTGCTGCGACTGGCGGAGTATAAAGCCCGGCTGCACGAGATGGTCGATCTCCTGCTCGCAGCAGGTGCCGATCCCAATCAATCGGTCGGCAATCGATGGCCGCCGGCGTCCGTCGCCGCTCCATCGACGGACCATAAGCTCTCTGCACTCTATGGCGCGGCAGGTGCAAACCATGATGTCGAGCTGACGCGCCGACTACTCGCCGCGGGCGCCGATCCGAACGACAATGAGTCACTCTACCACTCACTGGAGGTGCCCGCCTGCACACGCGCACTCCTCGATGCCGGCGCTATCGTGACTGGCACGAACGCACTCTATCGCGCGCTCGATCTCGATGATCTAGACACCTTTCGGCTGCTGCTATCGCACGCAAGGGGTGCGAGTGAACTGAAGGAAGGGCGTATCTTGCTTTGGGCGATCAGGCGGCGGCGATCACCGGCACACATCGAGGCATTGCTTGCGGCCGGTGTCGACCCGGCGATCAAGACGCGGGACGGCGTAAGCGCCTATGCCCAGGCCTTGCGCTATGGCTTGCCGGAAGTGGCGGAGGTCCTACAGCGCGCCGGCGCGAAGGAGAACCTCACCGATGAGGATCTGTTTGTCGCCGCATGTGCCCGCGGCGACATCGACGGGGCGCGGCACATTCAATCCCGGCGAAGCGATCTCCCGGCAGCACTGAGTGAGAGCCAGCTCCGCCTGCTACCCGAGTTGGCCGCGGCGGGCTGTGCCGCACCCGTCCGAGTGATGGTCGAGCTCGGTTGGCCGATTGCTGTTCGCGGCGGTGACTGGGGCGCCAGCGCGCTGAACCATGCGGTTTTTCGCGGTGACGCTGCCCTCACCGAGTACTTGCTCGAGAGCGGTGCCTCGTGGACCGAGGAGCATGGCTTCGGTGACAACGCGTGCGGGACATTGAGCTGGGCGTCACTCAATCAGCCAGCAGCCAATGGCGATTGGGTTGCCTGCGCCGCGGCGCTTGTCGCGCACGGCATGCCGACGGCAGAACGCGATCCAAGTGATCCGACATGCGTTCTTATCGCCGGCAAGCGCAAGCAGTTCTCAGACGACGTTACGGCGTTCTTGCTGGGCGAGGACATCGCGCCCCCGCACGAGCAGCGTCAATAATAGCTGCAGAGCTGACAGGGCGGCGTCATTGAGCAATCAGTCTACGCCGCCCACTCCTCGCCCCAGATCTGGACGACGTGTCCGGGCGATACCTCGCGATAGAGACGTTGCGGCGGCACATAGTCGGCTGGCCGGACGGGACTCTTGATCTCGTCGTTCGATACGCCGCGCTCCAGATTGCGACGCGATGGATCGGGGATCGGAACGGCTGCCATCAGCTTCTTGGTATAGGGATGCTGCGGGTTGCCGAAGATTGCCTCGCGCGGTCCGATCTCGACGATCTCGCCCAGATACATGACGGCGACGCGATGACTGACGCGTTCCACGACTGCAATGTCATGCGAGATGAACAAGTACGAAAGGCCCATGCTCGCTTGCAGATCGAGCATCAGATTGATCACCTGAGCCTTGATGGAGACATCGAGCGCCGAGACCGCCTCGTCCGCCACGAGGAGCTTCGGCCCGAGCGCGAGCGCGCGTGCAATGCAGATGCGCTGACGTTGCCCGCCGGAAAACTCGTGTGGGTAACGGCTCGCCATATCGGGCTTCAGTCCAACGCGGGTGAGCAGGTCGGCGACCTTGTCGTGCGCCTCCGATTTGGTTGCAACGCCCAGCGCGTACAGAGGTTCGGCGATGGCACCTCCAGCCGTAATGCGTGGGTTGAGGCTCGCAAATGGATCCTGAAAGATGATCTGCATCGTCTTGCGCATCTCGCGAAGATCGGATGCGCGCATCTTCAGCACGTCCTGGCCATCAACCACCACCGAACCGCTGTTCGGCTCGATTAGGCGCAGGATCGAACGGCCCGTCGTCGACTTGCCGCAGCCGGATTCGCCGACGAGCGCGAGCGTCTCGCCAACCTGAACACTGAACGAGACGTTCTCGACCGCGTGCACGCGACCGACAACTCCTCCGAACAAGCCCGCATTAATGTTGAAGCGCGTCGTCAATCCCGAGACTTCGAGGATCGGCCGCTGCGCCGGCTTGACCGTATCCGCGGCTTCCGTCGGCACGTCCGACAGCCCCGTTTCCTTATCGACGACGGGGAAACGCATCGGCCGCGGGCGCCCTTCCATCGATCCGAGCACGGGAACGGCCGACAAGAGGGCGCGAGTATAGGGATGCTGGGCGCCCGAGAATATCTGTGGCGTCGTGCCGGTCTCGACGACGTTGCCATTCAGCATCACGATCGTCCGATCCGCAATCTCGGCGACAACGCCCATGTCGTGCGTAATGAAGAGGACGGACATGCCCTCTTCCTTCTGCAACTCCTTCAAAAGCTCCAGAATCTGCGCCTGGATCGTGACATCCAACGCCGTCGTCGGCTCGTCGGCGATGAGCAACCTCGGTTTGCACGCGAGCGCCATGGCAATCATCACACGCTGGCGCATCCCGCCGGAGAAATTATGCGGATACTCGTGAAAGCGTGTCTTGGCGGCGGGAATGCGAACGCGCTCCAGAAGGCGCACCGTCTCGGCTTCGGCTGCCTCTCGCGTCATGTCCTTATGGCAAAGCAGCGCCTCGGCAATCTGGAAACCCACCGTCAGCACCGGATTGAGGCACGTCATCGGCTCCTGGAAGATCATGGCAATCTGATTGCCGCGGACATGGCGCATCTCGTTGTCCGAGAGCGCTGTCAGCTCCTTGCCATCCAGGCGGATGCTGCCTTCGACGCGACCGTTGATCTCCGGAATGAGCCGCATGACGGAAAGAGCCGTGACACTCTTTCCCGAGCCGGACTCACCCACAACCGCAACCGTCTCGCGTGGCGCGATCTCGAACGATACATCGCGAACGACGGGGTTCCACACACGATCGCGGAGGAAGGACGTCGTGAGATTCGAAACGGACAAAATGGGCGCGTCGACATTTTTGCCCGGCTGCGCTCCATTCATCACCTCGGTTCGGGACTGCAGCGCGCTCATGACCGATACCTCGTTCTTTTTGATAGATGTCCGCCCAGCGTATCGAGCTGCGCGACAAGCTCGCTCGCCGCGAGCACGACACAGACCACCATGCCCTCACCGACCAGATCGCAGGCCCAGTCCGTGAGAGCGGCGCCGTCTGATTTGCGAGCGGCTCTCAGGAGCTCCAGGATTGCCAGCTCCTCACCGCAGAGGTAGCGGCTGCACACGGGGCAGTCGGCCGGCATGAACGCGAAGTCGCGCGTTCGCTCCGCGCGAATGGCGTGCAGAAGCGCCGTGATATTGCTGACAAGAGCTGAGCCATCAGCCTCGCCCAGCTCACGCTCCGCGAGCTGATGCGCGATCCTCGCACCGTGTGCGGTATTGCTCGCAATACTGTCGCAGATATAGCGAACCAGCGTCAGGCATAGCTGCTCCCGGACATCGAGTTGCATGGCCTCGATGGGTGGCAGATCACGAGTCCGATGGTGGCAGGTGCCCTTGAGTATTTCACCATCCGACGTGACGACCTGAAGATAGCGGCGCTCACTCATGTAGTTGCAGCCCGATTGCGTTATCGCTGGAGCGCCCGCAGCGGCGCATCGGACCATAGATTATTCTTTACCACTTGAGTCAAGTTTAATGTGCCTCGTCACGTACGCGCAAAAGATCGGATCGTTCTAAGCTTCAATGGTAAGCGGCGAAGCCGCGATCGCAATGACGCGCGAGCTATGCCGTCGGTGATGCGTGAAGGTGACAGGCGATCGCGCGTCCCTGGCTCAAGTCGGTGAGCTGTGGATCGATCGTCTTGCACACGGGCATGGCCGAAGGGCAGCGCGTACGGAAGCGGCATCCGGGCGACGGCCTCGGTGCGCTCAGCACCTCGCCGCTCACGAGCATGCGCAGACGGGCGGCCGCGACTTCGGGATCGGCAACAGGCACGGCCGCAAGCAGAGCCTGCGTGTAGGGGTGAAGCGGGCTTTGATACAGCTCATCACGCCGCGCGGTCAGCCGACTTCGGCTTTCCGCACGTGCTATCCGGCGATGATCAGCCCCTGAACCGCTGCCAGGTCACAGTCACGCGCGTGCCGACGGGAATGCGTGGATAGAGATCCAACACATCGCGATTGTACATTCGAATGCAGCCTTTCGAAGCCGCGGTCCCAATCGTCCAGGGCGCGTCCGTGCCGTGAATGCGATACATGGTCGAGCCGAGATAGAGCGCGCGCACGCCGAGCGGATTCATCGGGTGCCCGCCCGGTACATGCGAGGGAAGGCGAGGATTCTCGCGGCGCATTTCCGCTGTAGGCGTCCAGCCAGGATTTTGCCGCTTGTCGGAGACATGCGTCACACCCTGCCAGCGGCTCT
This sequence comes from Pseudomonadota bacterium, assembly GCA_023410905.1. GTDB lineage: Bacteria > Pseudomonadota > Alphaproteobacteria > Rhizobiales > Hyphomicrobiaceae. The sequence goes on along the minus strand of JAEYPL010000031.1, from coordinate 22,581 downwards.
TCTCGCGCGGGACCGCAATGGGATAGCTGACCGCGACGCCCGGGCGCGGGATCCAATAGAGCCGGCGATCGCCGAAGCTGACGATGATCTGCCCGGGTGCGTGCCGCGGATTGAAGGATACGACTTCACGCGAGCCGCCCTCCCACAAGAATGAAAAGAAGCTCTGCGCGTTGGCAGCAGCGGTTCCAAACAACAAAGCCGGAAGTGTGCAGGCAAGGATGGAAAGAGCCCGGAGTATGTGCACGGCGCTGGTCCCCATTGCTAAGCGAGGAGTAAAGCACAGCCATAACGATGGCGGGTCACCTGACGTTCATCGTGAACGGTGCGAGCCGACTGATCAAGTGCTTAACGCTGCAGATGGTTATCCTGCATCGGAGCTTAAGTATGGCAAGCCGGTGACACGCGTCATTGTTCCCGTGGATCGAGCGCGTCGCGTAAGCCGTCGCCGAGCAAGTTGAAACCGAGCACGACAAGGACAATCGCAATACCGGGCGAGATCGACATCCACGGCGCGCTATCCATGTAATTCTTGGCCGTGTTCAGCATAGATCCCCACGAGGGCGCTGGCGGCTGCTGGCCGAGGCCGAGAAAAGAAAGGCTCGCCTCGGCGATGATCGCCGTTGCCACTGTCAGCGTTGCCTGCACGACCAGCGGTGCGAAGATGTTCGGCGTGATGTGGCGCAGCAGGATAAGGCGGTTGGGTACACCAACGGCACGCGCACCCTCGACAAAATCCTCGGTCTTCACCGCGAGCACCTGACCACGCGTGAGGCGCACGAATATCGGCACCTGCGAGAGGCCGATGGCGATCATGGCATTCGTGAGCGACGGCCCGAGTGCTGCAGCGAGCGCGATAGCAAGGATCAGGAAGGGCACTGCGAGTAGTGCATCCGTCGCGCGCGAAATGATTGCGTCGAGCCAACCGCCGAACCAGCCTGCCACCAGCCCGATGGGCATGCCGACAAACAGTGCGATGAAGACCGAGACGACGCCTGCATAGAGCGAGGCAATGCCGCCGTGTATGAGACGCGAGAGAATATCGCGGCCGATCTCGTCCGTGCCGAGCCAATGCATGGCGGACGGCGCCTTCCTCAACATGAGAAAGTTCGTCTTGTTCGGATCGTAGGGTGCGATCCACGACGCAAAGACTGCCAGGACTACGAAGGCGAACACGAGCACGGCGCCGAACAGCGCAGCAGGATTGGCCATGAACTTGGCGAGTGCGCGATTGCGCCGCTGGGCCAATGCCTCGGCGCCCGCCGTGGAAGTCGCGGCTGGAGACGTGGCCGTCATGTGGTGCGTAGCCTCGGGTTGATCACGATGTAGAGCACATCGGCGATGAGGTTCATGAGGATGAAGGCGACGGCCGTGCACAGCACGACACCCTGAACGACGCCGTAGTCGCGGTTGAACACGGCATCGACGATCAGCTTGCCGAAACCGGGAATCGTGAAGACTTGCTCGGTCAAGACTGCGCCCGCCAGAAGCTGGCCGAAGAGCAGCGTCGAGAGCGTCACGATAGGCACGAGCGCGTTGCGCAGTGCATGCTTGAGAACGACGGTCGGCTCCATCAAACCTTTAGCGCGCGCCGTGCGGACATAGTCGAGGCGCAGCACCTCGAGCATGGCCGAGCGCGTATGGCGCATGAGCGTCGCCGCTAGGCCAGTGCCGAGCACGAAGGCCGGCATGATCGTCGTGCGGAAAGCCTCCACGGGATCATCAAACACCGAGACGAAGCCGGAAGCCGGCAGCCACCGCAGGTTCACCGAAACGAAGAGAATGAGAATGATGCCGAGCCAGAAATTCGGAATCGATAATCCCGAAAGCGAGATGGCATTGGCGAGATAGTCGAGCCACGTCCCCTTCTTGACGGCCGACAGCACGCCCGTTGGAATGCCGATCAACAGCGCGATGATGAGCGAGGCGACAGCGAGCTGGATAGTCACCGGAAGCGTCTGCGCGATCAACTCGGTCACGGGGGCACCCGTGCGTAGCGAAGCCCCGAAGTTACCGGTTGCCACTTCCCTCAGCCAGATCAGGAACTGCACGACGATGGGCTGGTCGAAGCCATAGAGCTTGCGCAGGCTTTCGAGCACAGCCGGATCACGCTCCTCGCCGGCCATGACGAGGAGCGGATCACCCGGCAACATCCGCTGCAGGATGAAAACGAACACCATCACGAGAAACAACGTCGGGATGGCAACAAGCAGGCGCCGCAGGATGAGCGACCACATGAGCGTGTACTTCTCGATGCGACGCCTCCCGCACGCGCTGTGCAGGGGGCGTCGGAATGCTACTTAAGTTTCACGTTGGCGAGGCGGATCATGCCATCGGGATTCGGCACGAAGCCTTCGAGCTTGGCACTCGACGCCCAGATCCAGGCCGGCAGATACAGGTAGATGATCGGCAGCTCATCGCGCAGGATCTTGCCCGCGGCATCGAAGTGAACCTTGCGCGCGGCCGTGTCATAGACGATGCGCGAGGCGTTCAGCTCCTTGTCGACGGCAGGGTTGGAATACTTCGTATCGTTGATACCGCCGCCGGTTGTCACGAACTGATGGAGATTACCATCCGGATCGACGCGGCCCGACCAGCCGACACGCGTGGCCTGGAAGTCGCCGGCCGTCTGCGACTTGAGCATGGTCGCGAACTCGCTCGAACGCAGCTTGATGTCGATACCTGCCTCAGACACCATCGCCTGAATGACCTGCGCGACCTGCTGATCGACAGGCGAATTGGCGACCTGCATCTCGAAGCTGAACTTCTCGACACCTGCCTCCTTCAGGAGCGCCTTGGCCTTGGCGACGTCGCGCTTCGGTGATGGGAAGCTCTTGTCGTAATACGGGCTCGAAGAGGGGAATGGCTGTGCCGTCGGCTCGAAGAGGCCCTCGAACACGACCTGCGTCAGCGCCTCACGATCGATGGCGAGCGAGAGCGCCTGGCGCACGCGCTTGTCTTTGCCGAGCGGTGTCTCGGAGCGGGCACCGTTGTTGAGGTTGATCGAGATGCCCTGATAGCCAAGCCCGACCACGCTCTCGACCTTGAGTGACTTATCGCCCTTCGCCGAACTCACATCGCTCGCCGCCAGCCGCTCGATCATGTCGAGCTGACCGGAGCGCAGGTTGGCGAGACGCACCGTCGAATCCGGGATGGTGCGGAAGGTCACCTTGTCGAAATGGTACTTGTCCTTCTCCCAGTGATCCGCGAAGCGCTCGAGCACGATGCGATCATTCTGCACGCGCTCGACGAACTTGTAGGGGCCCGAGCAGATCGGCTTCGGGCCAACGGGCTTATCGAAGCTCGCCGGCGACAGCATCATACCGGCGCGGTCCGTGAGCTGGGCGAGCAGCGGCGCATCGGCCTGCTTGAGCTTGAATGCCACGGTCAGCGGATCGACGACCTCAACAGATGTGACCGAGGCGACCTCGCTCTTGCGGCGACTGGTCTGGGACGTCTTGGCGCGTTCGATGTTGGCTTTCACGGCGGCCGCATCGAAGGGCGTGCCGTCATGGAACTTCACGCCCTCACGCAGCTTGAACGTCACCGTCTTGCCTTCGTCGGAGATTGTCCAGCTCGTCGCGAGGCGCGGAACGATCTCCAGCTTCTCATTGGTGTCGATGAGCTTATCGCAGAGCGCATTGAAGACAATGCGGCCGACGAACGTGCGCGCCTCGTGCGGATCGAGGATGTCGGGATCCTCCTGCAGACCGATGCGGATCTCGGATGCAGCAGCCGGTAGCGCAAAGAGCGCCGCCGCCGCGAGTACGGGCAGCCCTCGTATAAATCTTGCCAGCTTGGGCATTTGATCTTCTCCTTGCTAGGACGTGACGGAAAGAGGATCGGTTCGGGCACCTGCAAACAGCTCGAGGCGACGCCGCTTGGCCGTCGATGCCGGCATCGTAGCAACCGACGGCGGCGCAGGCGGCAGGCGCTCGGCGAGATGGCAGGCCACTGTATGCCCGGGCGCGAGGGGGCGCAGCACAGGTTGCTCGCTCTTGCAGATAGGCTCGGCAAACGGACAGCGCGTGTGAAAACGGCAGCCGGGCGGCGGCGCAGCCGGGCTTGGAGGATCGCCTTCTAGAAGCTGGCGCGCCCCGCGTGCACCGGGGACCGGCACGGGGATCGCCGCGATGAGCGAGCGCGTGTAGGGATGCAGCGGCGCCTCGAAGAGCGCATCGCGATCAGCCAACTCGACGATCTCGCCGAGATACATGACGGCAATGCGGTCCGACGTGTGGCGGATGACGGCCAGATCGTGCGCGACGAGGATCAGCGTCAAGCCGAGCTCGGCTTTGAGGTCCTCGAGCAGATTGATGACCTGAGCGCGGATCGAGACGTCGAGCGCCGATACGGGCTCGTCGCCGATGACGAGACGCGGCCCCGTCGCGAGAGCGCGCGCAATGCCGATGCGCTGACGCTGGCCGCCGGAAAATTCGTGCGGGTAGCGTTCGGCGTGCTCCGGCGGCAGGCCGACCTTGCGCAGGATGTCGGCGACGCGTTGGTCGCGCTCACGTCCGCTGGCGAGGCCGTGCACGGCGAGCGGCTCGGCGATCAACGCGCCAACCGTCATACGCGGATTGAGCGAGGAGAAAGGATCCTGAAAGATCATCTGCATCTCTCGACGCAGACGACGCATGTCCTCTTCGCCAATGGCCGTGATGTCGGCGCCGTCGAAGCGGACGGTGCCGGCGGTCGGCTCGATGAGGCGCAGAATAAGCCGCGCGAGCGTGGACTTGCCGCAACCCGACTCGCCGACAATGGCGAACGTCTCGCCCCGCCGCACTTCGAAAGAAACGCCATCGACAGCGCGGATCAACGGCGCGCGCCCGGCGAGAAGCTGTCGCTCGCCGCCGAAGTGCTTGACGAGCCCCTTGGCGGAGAGGATGACATCGTTGCCGGCCGGCGCGTTCATGCCGCAAGGCCTCCGACATGCATTTCGAGCGGCGCCTTGAAACAGGCAACCTGATGGCCAGGCGTGCTCGTCTCGACGAGCGGCGGCACCTCGCTGGCGCAGCGCGCATCAGCGAACGGGCAGCGCGTCGCAAAGCGGCAGCCCGCAGGAAAGCGCTGCGGTGGCGGGACGGAGCCGGCGATCGTCGCGAGGCGTCCCTCGCGCTTGCCGAGCGAAGGCAACGAGCCGATGAGGCCGAGTGTGTAGGGATGCTGTGGGTCCGAAAAGATCGCCTCGACCGGGCCCGTCTCGACGAAGCGCCCCGCATACATGACGGCTACGCGATCCGCGACCTCGGCAACGACACCAAGGTCGTGCGTGACCAGGATCATGGCCATGCCGGCTTCACGCTGCAGCTCAGCAATCAGAGCCAGGATCTGCGCCTGTATGGTGACATCGAGCGCCGTGGTCGGCTCGTCGGCGATCAGGAGGTCCGGGCGATTGACCAGCGCCATGGCGATCATCACGCGCTGACGCATGCCACCCGAGAGCTGGTGCGGATAAGCCTCAATGCGCTTCTCGGCGGCCGGAATGCGCACGCGGCGGAGCACATCGAGCGCCCGCGCCCGCCCCTCCTGCTGGCTCACGCCATGATGGCGCACGACCGCCTCGGCAATCTGATCGCCAACGCGGAAGGCCGGGTTGAGCGACGTCATCGGCTCCTGGAAAATCATCGCCAACCGATTGCCGCGGAGATCCGCGAGCTGCTTGCGCGGCATGGAGAGCAGATCCTCGCCCTGGAAAAGAGCGCGGCCGCGCGTGATGCGTGCAGGCGGGCTTGCGAGCAGACCCATGACGGCGAGCGCCGTGATGCTCTTGCCGCATCCGGATTCGCCAACAAGACAGAGCGTCTCGCCACGCCCCAGGCGAAAGCTGGCTCCGTCGACGAGATCGACCCCGTGCCCGTCAAAGCGGATGGTCAGATCATCCACCGCGAGCACGTCGCTCGTCGAAGCAGGCACTCCGGCTTCCAAGCACAACCCTCCCCGCCGCACGTCGCATTGGCCGATGCGGCATTCAATATGCCCCGCCAATCATGAGCGGCTGGCATACCAACAAGTCAAGCGGCAAACCGGGCTGCGGACTGGCGGACCACGACGACGTGGATGGGCGGAGACATCGCGTTTGCCGACGCAATTGACTCTCTGCGCGATCGGATAATAGAATTCGGAATTCCGAATTTCAGGAGAGCATCGCTATGCTGCCTCTGGAAGTCGCGCCGAACCTCATTCAGCAAGTCTACGACCGGCTGCTGGCCTCCATTGTCGACCACACGCTGGCGCCCGGGCATCGCATCCGCCAGCATGAACTCGCCGAGCAACTCGGCGTGTCACGCCAGCCCGTGAGCCACGCGTTGCATCTCCTCCGCCAGCAGGGATTGGTGATCGAAAGCGGTCGAAAGGGCTTTCAGGTCAGCCCGCTCGATCCCTCGCGCATCCGACAGCTCTACGAAGTGCGCAGCGCACTCGATGCGCTCGCCGCACGGCTGGCAGCGGGCCGCGCCAGCACCGACCCGACCAATCGTCGCGCATTCGAAGCCGCCCTCGCAGCCGGCGACAGCATCGATGCGCAGACCCCCCTCTCGGAGCTGATCGCGCGTGACGTCGATTTTCATCGCGCGCTTTACCGCCTCTCCGGCAACCCCGCGATTAAGGAGATGGCCGCGCCGCAGTGGCCGCACATGCGCCGCACGATGGCGGCGGTGCTCACGCAGTCGGACTATCGCAGTCGCGCATGGTCCGAGCACACGCTCATCGCAAAGCTCGTCGTCGATGGTGATGCTGCGGGCGCAGAAGCGGCAGCCCGCGATCACGCCCTCACCGCAGGCCAGATGACCGAGGAGCGATTGACGTCGATCCACGACGCAGCCTGAGGCGCTGCCAAGAACAACTACAATGCCAATAATCAAATCAGGAGGAAGCGATGACACTCACCAAGGAACAGCTCGATCAATTCCACACCGAAGGCTGGCTGCTACTGCCGGAACTCTTCACGCCCGAGGAAGTCGATCTTCTGCGCCAGGAAGCGGAGGGGATCTACGCTGAACAACGGCCCGAAATCTGGCGCGAGAAGAGCGGCGCGCCGCGCACGGCCTTTGCTGCGCACACCTACAACGAAGCGTTCCGCCTTCTCGGTGCACATCCCCGCATGATAAAGCCCGTCGAGCAGGTGTTCGGCGAAAAGCTCTACATGCATCAGTACAAGATCAACGCCAAATCCGCCTTCACCGGCGATGTGTGGCAGTGGCATCAGGACTACGGCACGTGGAAGCGCGACGACGGCATGCCCGAGCCGCGCGCCATGAACATCTCCGTGTTCCTCGACGAGGTGATGCCAATCAATGGGCCGCTCATGCTGGTTCCGCGCAGCCAGAATGCCGGTGATCTCGAAGCCGCGCATGATCGCGGGACGACATCCTATCCGCTATGGACGCTCGACGAAGAGACGGTGACGCGCCTCGTAAAGCAAGGCGGCATCGTCGCGCCGACTGGCAAGCCCGGCAGCATGCTCATGTTCCACGGAAATCTCGTGCACGGCTCTGCCGGCAACATCACGCCCTATCCTCGCAAGATCGTCTATCTGACGCTCAATGCGGTCTCGAACTACATTCGCACGCCGACACGCCCGGAGTTCATCGCGCATCGCGACTTCACGCCGATCGAGCCCGTGGCCGACGATGCGCTGGTCCGTCTTGCGCGCGCGCATCGGGCTGCTGCGGAATAAGGCCACCAAGTCTGCGTCTTTTGCGATAGCTATGTCACGCGGATGGCGGCCGCTTCTCCGCGTGGCATTCAGCAGACCCCATAGTTCATGACATTGTGATGTTCAGATTTTCATACGCTCCACGTCGCGGGAACGAGCGGGCTCACACACGAGTTAGTTGAGCACGCAACTGCGTTACAAAGGAGCAAGTCATGGCAATCAGTGCATCTGAAATCCGCGAGCACATGAAGATCGTAGGTTCGGACGGCCAGCACGTCGGCACCGTCGATCGCGTCGAGGGCGATCGCATAAAGCTCGCCAAGAGCGATCCTGCCGCTCAGGGCAAGCATCAGTACATCGAACTGTCAGAGGTCGGTGAAGTGAAAGGCGGCGAAGTTTGCCTTTCGCAGAAAGCTGAAGAAGCGAAGCGCCGCTTCAACTAACGGCTGACGCGTTCCGTGTTTGGAGTGCCGCGCCTCGCAAGAGCGCTCGGTGCTCCGGCACGTGTGTTCAGCAGGCGCTGAGCCAAAAGGCTCCGGCGAAGGTGAAGGCAATGGACCCCAGGGCCGCAAGAGCGCCCCATGCGGAAACTTTTCGAGTGAACCGATCGGTCGCGGAGGTTGCTGGAGCTTCGGCGAGGTTCGTGAGGCGCATCCAAAGTCCAAGCGCCACTGCGAGACCCATTATGTAGAACACAATCTGTATCAGGCGCTGAAGACTGAGCGAACTCATGATCTGGACACTTTCCCAGCCGAGCCGGCAGCCAAGGGCTTGCGCGCCATACATACCGACGAAGATCGCGCTCCATACGGCGAAGCCAGTGCCGATCAGCACGAGTGCACCGTATCCCGAGCGAGCGCGGCTCATCGAGAGACTCCGGATCCGGCAAGCCCGACGAGGCCGAATGCAAACAGCAGGCCGAGGATCGTTGCGATGGCACAGTAGTCATGCCATTGCCGACCAATCCGCAGATCAAGCGTACGCAAGGCTGATACGCGCCGGGTTCTGACACGCGCGAGCCCGAACAATGCGAACACCACGCCGAGGGCATGATGTGCGGCGGTGTAGATCAGTATGGCGAATACGGTCGCCGCCAACGCGTGAGCGGTGATGCCTGTCACACCCGTTATCGCGACAGCCAGAAGCGTGATCGATGCTATAGCGTGCGCGATTCCGCATCCGACGAGCGGAGCGTACGGCTCGCGGCCCGCTGCATGGAGGGCTCGCCGTCCTGCAACCATCGCAAGGAGAGCAGTAGCAGCCGCTATCACAGGCAAAACGATGCCGAGCGCAGGAAGATCAGGCGGTGGCCAGCCTGGCGCCGACACCCACAGAAACAGGCCGCCGAACAGCAGGGACGTATATAACGTGGCGTTTGCGGCGAGCGTGAAGGCCATGGCCCACCACGAGGGCGCATCATCGCATTCCGAATGGTAAGGCGCCGCCTCTCCTCGCCCGATCGTGACAGGCCCGGTGTCCTGCCACAGTCCCGTGTCGTTCGTCCAAAGCAGAAAGCAACCGACAACCACCAACAGGACGACGAGCGCCAGCCAGTAGAGCTTGAATAGCATGGCAACAAAAAACGCAGCAGTCGCGATCGCAGTGACAAGAGGCAGGAAGGTTCGCTGTGGCAATATGAGAACCTGATCGACGCGTCCCGTGATCATGTCGACGCCGAGCGTCTCCATCTGACCGCGCCGCACGAAGCCAAGATATCCACTCCCGCCCGCCAGATCGGCCGCGAGCTTTCCGGGCTCCAGCAAATCCGCGCGCTGATCCACCTCCGGAAGCGACGCAAAATTGTAGGCTGGCGGCGGAAGAGGCATGGCCCATTCAAGCGTCGTGGCATTCCACGGATTGCGGCGACTGCGCGGCGCATACCGCATGAGCAGGAGTAGATCGAGCACGGCCATGGCAAAGCCGACGGCCATGATAAAGCTGCCGACCGACGAGAGAAGATTGAGCATCTCCCATCCATAGTCCGGCAGATAAGTATGAATCCGGCGCGGCATGCCCTTGAGCCCGGTCAGGTGCATGACCAGGAATGTCAGATTGAACCCCGCAAAGATCATCCAGAAGGCGATCACGGAGACGTATCGTGTTGGCTGACGTCCCGTGGCGTGCGGCAGCCAATGATATGCAGCCCCCATCATCGGAAGCACGAAGCCGCCGATGAGCACATAGTGCAAATGCGCGACGACGAAATGCGTATCGTGTGCCTGCAGATTGAAAGGAACGATCGCGAGCATGACGCCCGTGAGACCGCCAATCACGAAGACGAAGAACATGCCGAACAGATAGAGCATGGGAATCGAAAAGCGCGGGCGCCCGTGCGCGAGCGTTGCCAGCCACGCAAAGATCTGCACCGCCGTCGGCACGGCCACCAGAACGCTGGCCGCCGCAAAGAAGCTCTGCGCCAGATGCGGTATGCCTATGGCGTACATGTGATGCACCCAGAGGCCGAACGACAGAAACGCCATGGCGATCACCGCGACGACGACGGCCGTGTAGCCGACGAGCGGTCGTCCTGCAAAGACGGGCAGGAACGTCGAGATCAGGCCCGCGGCAGGCAGAAATATGATGTAGACCTCTGGGTGACCGAAGAGCCAGAAGAGGTGCTGCCACAGCAGCGGATCGCCGCCGCGCGTCGGATCGAAGAAGGGGAGACCGAAGGCGCGCTCCGTCTCCAGCAGGATCGAGCCGAGGATCAGCGGCGGAAAGCCGATCAGCATCATGATCGCGACGACAAGCATGTACCAGGCGAAGATAGGCAGCCGGTCGAGTGACATTCCCGGTGCGCGCACTTTGAGAATGCTGACGGCGATCTCCACCGCGGCACATATGGCCGATATCTCCACGAACGTGACGCCGAGAAGCCAGAGATCGGCATTAATGCCCGGAGAGTATGTCCGCGAGGAGAGCGGCGTGTACATGAACCAGCCGGAGTCCGGCGCGACGCCAGCGAGAAGTCCGGCGATCAGCATGGTGCCGCCGAAGAGATAACACCAATAGCCGTAGGCCGAGAGCCGCGGGAAAGCGAAATCGCGGGCGCCGAGAATCTTCGGCAGCAGATAGATCGCAAATCCCTCGAAGAGCGGGATTGCGAAGAGAAACATCATGATCGTGCCGTGCATGGTGAAGATCTGCGCGTACAGCTCTCCGCCCATGAATGCACTGCCGGATGTGGCGAGCTGCGCGCGGATCAGCATGCCGAGCCCGCCACCTATCGCGAAGAAGACAAAGGCCGTGATGATGAAACGGCGACCGAGCACCGTGTGATTGACCGCAGCAAGACGTTGAAGTCCGCGTCCCGGATCCCAAACCGCCGAGAGGGATTTGTGGAGGCGAATAGGTGATGTCCGGCGATCCGAAGCGTTCATGGTTTGGCTCCGGAACTGGCAGTCTCGGTGACGATGCGCGCGAATGCCTCCGGCGCATGGACGTGCACGGTGAAGTACATCGCCGTGTGTCCTACGCCGCAGAATTCCGCGCACGCACCGCGGTAAGTGCCGGGCGTGTCCGCAAGGAGCCGCAGGCGTGGCGAGTGTCCGGGAATGGCATCGATCTTACCGGCGAGACGCGGCACCCAGAAGCTGTGAATGATGTCGTCGCTCGTCGCCGTGATCTCGACTGGAACGCCCGCGGGCATATGCAGCGTATCGAGGGTCGACGGCAAACCCTGCTGATCGAGATAGATGAACTCCCACTGCCACATTCGAGCCCGCGCCTCGATGCGCACGGGCTTTGCAGCGGCATCGCCAACGAGAAGCAAGCGCTCGCCCTGGGCAAAGGAATAGGCGAGGAGCGGCACGAGCACCGGCACAGGAAGCACGAGGCCGCCAAGAACGATCCATCTGTGCGGGGAGACTGCCTTGCCGAAGCCTGGGCGGAGCATCGTGAGGATGAACAGCGCCATCACGAGCCCAAACAGCAGGACCGCACCGGCGAGCATGACCCACCACAGTCGCGCGACCGAGCTGGCGACGGGACCGGCAGGTTCGAGTGTCGAAAGATCGCCCGAGCAGCCCGCGAGACCGGCCGCGACGGCGAGCAGGGGGAACAGTTTCCATGGTGACGCGCTTACGTATGCGGAGGCATACGGATGGCAGGCACGGCGAAGAGTGAGACAGCATCGGCGGATCTGGAGCAAAGCCCGATCACGGCCGACCTCAATCAGCTCGATGTGAGCTCGGCCGTCGCCGTCGCCGGGCATCCCATCCACGCGATGAGCGTCCATTTTCCGATCGCACTCGTCATCGCGACACTCGGCGTGGACGTTTTCTACTGGTGGACGGCCGATCCATTCTGGGTACGCGTCGGCCTGTGGTCGGCGGGCTTTGCCTTTGCGACCGGCGTGTTCGCGAGCATCGTCGGCACGCTCGAGCTGCTGCTGGTACCCGGCATTCGCAAGCGCGCGGCGAGTTGGGCGCACGCCATCGCTGCCATGATGCTGCTCGCCGTTGCCGGCGCCAACTGGTTGATCCGCGTGCTGCAGCCCGACGCCGTACTCCCGCACGGCCTTCTGCTGTCCACACTTGCGACAATCGTCACGGGCCTCGCGGGATGGCATGGCGGCAAGCTGATCTTCCATCACGGCATCGGCCTCATGGTCTCGGCCAAGGATTGAAGCTCTCCACGAGGCGCTTGAGTGCGCCGGGCTCGTGCATTGCCGATGGCAGGAAGTCTCCACTCAGCTCAGGCTTGGCGAGCGTCAGGGCAATGATCGCGGTAGCGAGCGCGACTGCGCTGCTGGTGGCGCCGACATATCGCCAGACCGGATAGCCCGCCGGGTGCTCGAACAGACGCACGAGAGTCAGTCCCGCGAACGTGTGCGCAATCACGAGGCCTACGACGAGACCGAGTTTCAAAGAGAACCACGGCATGGCGATGCCGCGCTGGAAGATCAGCACAATACCGCTTGCGACCGCGATGAAGGCCGCAGGCGACACGATGCCGACGTACGTCAGTCGAACGGCCTTCTGCACTTGCAGGACTTCCTCGTCGTGCAAGGGAATATCCGGCCGCTTGGTGCGCAACTGCCCGAGCTGGCAGTGAAATGTCGGAATGGATACGAGCCCCGCAGCCCATACTGCGATCGCCGCAATGTGAATGAACTTCACGAGCGCAATCATGCATCGCGCTCCAGGGCTTCGGTGGTACTCCGGCGTGGCAGCAGGCGCGCAACGATGAAGGCAGCTGCGAGCAGATACGGAATGGCAGCAGGCACCCACATGATAAGACCAGCGAGCTGCTGATCCTCGAGCTGCGTGAGGCCGAACGGCGCCGTCGTGCCTGCGTGCGCTGCGTAGAGAGGCGTGCGGGCGAATGTCAGGATGGCACCGAGCAGGCCCATTTGAACGATGGTGGCGAGCAGTGCGGAGAGAGAAGCACCGGGCCGTGCATCAGGAGTCAGAACTTCGCTCCACAGCCAAATTGCCGAAAGCATCAGGCTGATTTCCATCAGCCAATAAGCGACTGTACTCGAGAGTGCCCAGTCATAGGGTGCCGGCGCGTGCCAGAACCAGACGATCAGAGCATGGAGAGCTGCGAGTGCCGGCAACGGCACCTTGATCGGCATACGCACGCGCGGCGCGGCAAGCGCGAGCAGCGGCGCTGCAACGGCAATCATGAGCACGTGATGTGCGACGCGGGCTGAAAAGAGGGCGCTTGCGAGCGCGCAGAGAGGAGATATGAAGGCCGCGAACAGGGCCAACATTACCCCGCCAAGCGCAATATGCGACTGGCGAGAACCGCTGCTGGCGCGCGCAATAAAAAGCGCTAACGCCAACAACGCCAGCAGCAAATATGCATCCGTATTCCAACTTGCCCAAAGTGTGGACGGCACGGGCGCCGGCCCACAGTAGGCAGTCTCGCTCATCAAGCTCGTCTCTCAAGCAGAGGGGCAGCGCAGGATGGCGCTATTGTCCTCGCTGTAGAACTTGATGAGGCGTGAATTGGTTCCGGCCGATCAGGACAGCAGCCACCCGCCATCCACATCGACGGTCGTACCGGTGACGAAATCGTTCTGGATGACGAACAGGATGCCCTGCGCGACCTCATCGGCCGTACCGGCGCGCGGAATAAGGTTCTTGGCCGTCTGCTTGCGGTAAGACTCTTCGCGCTCTGCGCCCGTCAGCGAAGACATCGGCGTATCGATCGTACCCGGCGAGACGACATTCAGTCGACGCGGCGCGATTTCAGGCGCCACCGCTCGCACCAATGCCTCGACCGCGCCACCGACAGTCCCGATCGCGACCTGTCCAGGCTTTGTTTTCCGCGCCGGTGATCCGCTGACCAAGACGATGGTGCCGTCCGCACTCAAGTGGGGCGTCCCGAGCTGCAGGACATTGGCATAGCCCCAGAGCTTGGCGAACGAGGCCTGGAAGCCGTCCATGTCCATTTCGAGGAATGCCCCTCGCGCGCGCGTGCCACCGGTCGCCGCGCTGACGAGGATATCGAAAGGCGCGAGTTTCTTGAAAAGTGCGCTCAATGCATCGCGATCCAGCACATCGCATTTCTCAAGCGTGATCCCCTTCGGAACGTCACCCGCGCGGCTCGGATCGCGGCTGATCGCAACGACGCTGGCCCCCAGCGCCGCAAGTTGCTTTGCTGCGGCGAGACCGATGCCAGACGTTCCGCCAAAAACGAGCGCCTTCTTCCCTGATACGTTCATCTGCGTGATATCCTCTTTGTGTCGATGCTGTTGCTCGAGCAGTGGTCGCATGAGGAAACATAGCCGGCACAGCCAAGTGCCGCCAGCCAAAGGATCCCGACGATGCCGCGATTGCCCTTCCCGAATGACACCGATGCCTTCAGCGACGAGACGCGGACCGCCGTCCGTCACATCCTCGCAACGCGGAAGAGCAGCCCGCCGCCGAGCACCTACCTCTCTTATGCGGGTCAGGCCGGCGTGCGGCTTTCGGATCTCCTCGACCATCTCCGTAACCATACGTCACTGACGCAGGCCGAGTCGGAGCTCGCCATCTGCACGGCAGCCCGGGCGGCCAACGCGGACTACATCTGGAATGCGCATGTGAAGCTCGGCCTTGCCGCGGGCACGCGCCGGGAAGCCATCGATGCCGTCGATACCTATGGTCCGCTGGACGAGCTCACGGCTGACGAAGCCCTGATCATCCAGTTTGGCCGTGAGTTGTTGGAGACACCGGCCGTCAGTGACGAGACATTCAACGCCGTGCGCGCGCGCTATGGCGAGAAAGGCCTCATGGAGCTGATCGCGATCATGAGCGCCTATCTCATGAACGCGACCATACTCCGCGCGCTGGAGCACAAGGCGGCGCCCGATGCGCGGCATCTCGCGCCGCGCCGGTAAGGCAGGCTCTGCATTCTCAACCTGCTATGGCCCCCGCGATGACGATCCGATAAGAGTGCAAGAGCTTTAATCGGGGCCTCCCCTAGTTTGCCGCGCCGTCGCGAAGGGACCGACAAATGACGATAAGTGCCGTGGATCTGGCTGCTGAGCTGATCCGCTTCGATACGATCAATCCTCCGGGTCAGGAGGCGGCTTGCACCGAGCACTTGAGGCGCCTTCTCTCGGATGCGGGCTTCCAATGCGAGGAAGTTCCGCTCGCCGACGGGCGCCCGAATCTGATCGCCCGGCTCGGCGGCAATGGTGAGAAGCTCCCGATCGCATTCACAGGACATACGGATACGGTCCCACTCGGTGCTCAGGAGTGGACGGTGCCGCCGCATGAAGGGCTCATCAAGGACGGGCGTCTTTGGGGCCGTGGCGCATCCGACATGAAGAGCGGCGTCGCGGCATTCGTCGTCGCATCGATAAAGCTGGCGCCGCGCCTCGAAGGTACGCCCGGTGTGATCCTCTACATCACGGCCGGTGAGGAAACCGGCAGCGAAGGGGCGTTCGTTCTCGCTAAGCGTGGTATGCGCGGCGAGGCGGGCGCGCTCGTCGTCGCGGAACCCTCCGACAACCGCCCATTCTGCGGCCACAAGGGCGCGCTCTGGCTCAAGGCATCGACACGCGG
This sequence comes from Pseudomonadota bacterium, assembly GCA_023410905.1. Lineage (GTDB taxonomy): Bacteria > Pseudomonadota > Alphaproteobacteria > Rhizobiales > Hyphomicrobiaceae. The sequence goes on along the minus strand of JAEYPL010000031.1, from coordinate 6,927 downwards.
CGTGACAGCGCACGGTTCGATGCCGGACAAGGGCGTCAACGCGGTATACGCCGCCGCGCGCGCCGTCTCGCGCCTGGAGAGTTTCGACTTCAACATTGCGCGGCACGCCATCATGGGTGCGCCGACCTTGAATGTCGGCACATTCCACGGCGGCTTGAATGTGAATTCCGTCCCCGACCGTGCGGAGATCGGCATCGATCTCAGAACGCTGCCGGGGATGCGTCACGCGCATCTCCTGGAGCAGCTCAGTAGCTACCTCGGTCCGGAGGCCACACTCGAGAGCAGGGTCGACGTCGAGAGTGTGTGGACCGATCCCGAGCATCCATGGATGCGCGACGTATTCGAGATCTATCAGGCTGTTTCGGATACTACGCCCGTGGTTGAGGCCGCGCCGTACTTCACGGACGCCTCGGCGCTTACGCCCGCGCTTGGCGGCGTTCCCACCGTCATCCTCGGTCCTGGCCCGACGCACATGGCGCACCAGACGGACGAATGGTGCGAGTGCGCGCGCATCGAGGAAGCTGCTGCGATTTACGAGCGCTTGATCCTCTCATGGTGTGGCCTCGAAGCATGAGGGGCCGAGGCGTCGCATTTTCGGCCCGCTTCCTCCGCTTGGATCCAACGCGCACGCAGACATAAGAAATACGGTACGAGAAGCTCGGCCGGAACTGAGAGCGGAAGACGTCAGGGTTGTCGACATACGTCGATACCCTCACGTCCATGCGCCACGCACCATCATGTCCGCAGAAGCCTGCCGCTGCCTCTGCGCTACAAATACCGCAGCAGACCGCGAGCAGCGCGCAGCAGGTGATCTGACGCGCGGCCAACATGGCGCTACTGTCCACCAGTGCGCAGCGATCCGACTTCGGCGTTTGGCACAGGGCGAGACACGGCGCCGCCACGCTGATTTGCTTTCATGCTCTCGAGCATCCAGTCATACGCGGCGGTGGTTGCACGTGGGCCGGCGATCCGAGGTGCGTTCAACTGCAAGATCACCAGGAGCACTGCCGTCCAGACGGCAACGAGTACGCTCATGAGAACGCGCACTCTGTAAGCGCTCAAGCCAAGCTGATAGCCAAATGACAGCATCGAGATCAGCATCATCCCGACGAGCAGCCAGAACAACTGCGGGGGAAATCGCGTCTCGATCGCGAAACGCTCTGCGGTGCTGGCGTCGAAGGCAGCGTTGGCCGACTCCATGAGCGACGATGCGACGTCGTCAGGTCGTTCGCGAACGATCGACGAAATGCGCTCCCAGATCTGGGATTGCAACTGCGCGGTTCGCTCGTTGATTCCATCGAGCGCAGCGGAGTGACGCGGCTGCACAACGAAATCTCTGCGCGCACTGCCGTACTGCTTGAGCAGTTCCGCGATCTCGCGGCCGAGCGGATGGCCGATCGCCTCTGCCCGCAGCCACGCCGTGCTTATGGCATTGGATTCGGTCAGCGCTCCGGCGCGCCGCTCGGCAAAACGGGCGCTTCCATGCCCCAACGTCATTGCAAGGGTAAACGCGAGAAGAGCCAGAAGGCTGTTGACGACAAGCGACACACTCTCCCGTGGGATCTCGCCGCCTTCAGCGCGATGTCGCACGCCGATCGCAAAGCCCAAGCGGTGCGCCAGCTCCTGGCTGAGGAACAGGATCAGACCGAACAGGAACACACTACGTGCGGCGAGATCGGCGACAAGTTCCATTATCGATCCGTGCGGAGCCACAACCAAGGGGACGCGAGCGCACTTCATGCTGCGCCAACGCCCCCTGGCCGCGTATCAGGAAATACCCGGATACGCGCCGCGACCGCACTGGGACTTGCCTCGAGCGCATGTGATCAGCGACGCGCGAGGCATCGCCGATCACATTCATTCGATTGTGGTGCTGCTAGGCCGGATAGGCCGAGCGCCCCGGTGTCTTTACTCTGATGTGATAGAGTGACGTCGACGCCGTGATGAAGATGCTGCGCAGATCATCATCGCCCCAGCAGAAGTTTGCAGCGACTTCCGGCGTGCGAATGACGCCGAGGCAGTCTCCAGAGGGCGCAAACACGTGCAGGCCGCCCGGCCCGCACGAGTACAGATTTCCCGCGCTGTCGATCTTCATGCCGTCAGGTGCGCCGTTGCCTTCCCCTTTCGTCTCGGCCCAGACACCAGCGTCGGTCAACGTACCGTCCGCCTTGCGGTCGAAGACGCGGATATGACCGCGCTCCGTATCGTTGACGAAGAGGCGGCGCTCGTCGAGCGAGAAGCAGAGACCGTTCGGCTGCCCGAAATCGTCGGCGAGAAGTTGCGGCGGCCCGCCTTCCGGCGCAACGCGATAGACACCACGAAAACCAAGCACGACATCGCGTTTCAGACCGTAGTAATCCATGCGGCCGTAGGTCGGGTCCGAGAAGTAGATGGCACCATCGCTCGCGACCACGATGTCATTTGGGCTGTTCAACTCCTGCCCTTGATAGTGCGAGGCGACGGTGCTGATCGTGCCATCTGCTTCCGTTCGCGACACGCGACTGGATGCATGTTCGCAGGCGAGCAGCCGCCCCTGGCGGTCCCACGTGAGGCCGTTGGACTTGTTGCATGGCGAGCGGAAAGTCTGGATACCATCGCGCGCCGACCAGCGCCGGATGATATCGCCCGGCATATCGCTGAAGAGCAGATAGCGATCGCGCGGATGCCAGAGCGGCCCCTCCGTGAAGAGGAAGCCCGTCCCCAACTGCTCGAACTCGACCGACGAGCCGACAACGGTCTCGAAGGCGGGGTGGCGGATCTCGACACTCATCGCTTGGCCGCCGCTTTCTTGAGCTCGGTTACGGTTTTGGCACCGACGTACCAGTCATCGGCGGTGATCTCTTCGAACACCACCCAGATGGCCTCCTTGGGAAGCTCCGCGACCTCGCTGATCGCCTCGGTCACGCGAGCTGAAATCTTGTCCTTTCGTTCCTGCGAGTGGCCGTTCAGGATGCGAATGCTGACGAAGGGCATGTCTTTCCTCCTATGATGAAGCTTGTTGGAGAACCTCAGTCGACCGGCGCGGCGAGGCCAAGAAGATCGTCGCGCAGTTTAGGATCATCTCGAAGCGCAGACGAGGGACCAGCGTATCGCACGGCACCCTTCTGCAGCACATAGACGTGATCCGCGAGCGCGAGCGAGAAGTGCAAGCCCTGCTCCGCGAGAAGAATTGTAAGACCTTGCGACTTCAGCCTGCCGACCTGTTCGAGCAGGGCTTCGACGACGAGCGGCGCAAGTCCCTCGGATGGTTCATCGAGCAACAGCAGCTCGGGATTACCCATCAGCGTCCGACCAATCGTCAGCATCTGCTGTTCGCCGCCAGAGAGAAAGCCGCCGCGTCGACCGGACAGTTCCCGCAGCTTCGGAAAGAGATCGAAGACCGCCTCCACCGACCACGGCCCCGGTCGCGCTGCGGCCCTGCCGCCGACTTCGAGATTTTCGAGCACGCTCAGATCCGCGAAGATGCGCCGGTCCTCGGGAACGAAGCCGATGCCAGCACGCGCGATCTCGAACGGCCGGCGATGCGTAATGTCCTTGCCCTTCCAGATGATCTGCCCGCTCGAAGCCGGTGTGAGGCCCATGATCGAGCGCATGGTCGTCGTCTTCCCGACGCCGTTGCGCCCGAGCAGACATACGCAGGCCCCATTCGGAACAGCCAACGACACGCCGAAGAGCGCGCGCGAGCGTCCGTAGGACGTATGAATGTCGCGGACATCGAGCAGCGGCGCGGTCATGCGTGTTGCTCCCCGAGATAAACGCGGCGTACCTCTGGATCGGCGCGTACCTCGTTTGGCGGGCCTACGGCTATGATCCGACCTTGATGCAGAACGGCAATCTTGTGGGCGATGGCGAAGACCACATCCATATCGTGCTCAGTGAAGAGAAGCGTGAGCTCCCGCTCCGATGCAATACGCTGGAGCAGCGCGATGGTCTCCGCCGTTTCCACGGAGGACATGCCGGCGGTCGGTTCGTCGAGCAGCAGGATTTTCGGCTCGCCGGCGAGCGCGATGCCGAGCTCGAGCTGCTTCTGATTGCCGTAGGACAGCGTTCCGCCCGTGGTCTCAGCCTGTGGTCCAAGGCCGAGTGACGCGAGGAGCTGGTGCGTCTCATCGCGAAAGATGTCGCGTGAGGCGGACCACAGGTCGGTCGCCGAGCGTCGATGCGCGATCAACGCCGCCTGCACATTCTCGAACACGGTGAGTTTCGGGAAGATGTTGGCACGCTGGAACGAGCGCCCCATACCCATGCGGCATATGGCGTGCGGTGCGGCGCCGGTGATGTCGCGACCTTCGAGATGAACGGTGCCGGTGTCCGGGCGGATGTGACCCGTGATGAGATTGAAGAGCGTCGACTTGCCCGCGCCATTGGGGCCGATCACAGCGGCGATCTCGCCGCGCACCACGGACAGGCTGACGTCGGATGTCGCGACAAAGCCGTCGAAAGACTTGCGCAGACCGGAGATCTCAAGCATCCCGACGACCTCGCAAGCGCTTCACGAGATCGGCAATCGTCCCGAGCAGCCCGGCCGGAAAAGCATAGAGCAGCACGATGAGCAGAAGACCGAGAACGAGCGGCCAGTATTCGGTGTAGGAAGTGATCTGCTGATTGAGCACGACGAGCGTGAAGGCCCCGACGAGCGGGCCGAAGAACTGCCCCATGCCGCCGAGGATCACCATGATGAGCACTTCCGCCGACTTGGCCCAATAGCCGAAGTCCGGAAACACACCGCGGTTGAATATGCCGAACAGCGCGCCCGCGATACCGGCAAACAGTCCCGCAATGACGAAGGCCGCGAGCTCAAAGCGTCTGACGTCGATGCCGACGAACTCTGCCCGCTCGGGATTCTCGCGGATAGTCGTGAGGATGCGGCCGAAAGGCGAGTTCGTGATGCGCCGTAGCACGTAAAGACAGAGGCACACGACGATGAGCGCGACATAGAAGTACAGCTCACCGATGCGCATGCTCGAAAGCCCCGGCAGGGCTTCCATCCATGCAAGATCGGGATAGGGCACGTTGTTGAAGCCCTGTTCGCCACCCGTCACGTCGTTCCACTTGAAGCAGATGGCCCACACGATCTGCGCGAAGGCGAGCGTCAGCATCGCGAAGTAGATCTTCGTCAGGCGCACACAGAAATAGCCGAACACGAGTGCCGCGGTGCCGGCCGCGAGGCCCGCGAGCGGCAGCGCCAGAAGGAAAGGTACCTCGAAGGTCTTCATGGCGATCGCGCAGACATAGGCGCCGATAGCGAAGTAGGCGGCGTGGCCGAAGGAGACGAGCCCCGTCGTTCCGAGAAGCAGGTTCAAGCTCGTCGCGAAGAGGCCGAGGATCAACACATCCGTTGCGACGGACGTATAGAAACGCGTGCCGAGAATAGGAATGACCAGCGCCGCCGCGAACGCGATCGTCATCCAGGGTATGGTGCGAGGTCGGCGCGTCGTCATCGTGACAGAGGCTTTCCGAAGAGGCCCCACGGCCGGATGACCAGGATGATCGCCATGAGCGCGAAGACGGAGAAGATCGAGAAGCGCGGAAAGATGAGGATACCGAAAGACAGGAACTGGCCGTAGATGAGCGCGCCGAAGAAAGCGCCCCACAGCGATCCGAGTCCGCCGATGACAATGACGATGAACGCCTCGACGATGATCTCGACATCCATGCCCGGATTGACGGTCTTGATCGGCGTGACGAGCGCGCCTGCGAGACCTGCGAGGAAGGAGCCGAAGGCGAACATCGCCGTGTAAAGGCGCCCGACATCGGCGCCGAGCGCGCCGAGCATCTCGCGATCGAGTGCTGCCGCGCGCACCATCCTGCCCATGTGCGTGCGATGCAGGATGAACCAGACGAGCGCCGCAACCATGGGCCCGAGCGCCATGATGAAAAGGTTGTAGTGCGGCACCACGGCACCGAAGATCGTGCTCGCGCCTGCGAGGCTCGGAGGACGCGACACGGAGAGCTGCTGCGTGCCCCAGATGATCTTGGCCGCATCCGCCAGCACGAGGACGAGGGCGTAGGTGAACAAGAGCTGATACAGCTCCTCGCGTCCGTAGAGGGGGCGCAGCAGAAAACGCTCGATCGCAGCGCCGAGTATGGCCACGGCCGTCGCCGCACCCAGAACGGCGAGCCAGAAGGCACCGCCCGTCTTGGCATCGAGGATGTGCACGATCTGCCAGGCGAGGTACGCGCCGATCATGTAGAACGAGCCATGCGCGAAGTTCAGAATGCGCAAGACGCCGAAGATCAGTGCGAGGCCCGACGCGATCAGGAATAGAAACATCGCGATACTGAGACCGCCAACAAACTGCCCGAAGAGGAATGATGGCTCGAGCATCAGTCCGCTCCGGAGAGCGCAAGCGCGCTCGAGATCCGCGCCGAGCTGTCGCGCAACATTTTCACGAAGTTCTCGACATTGCCCGCCCGGAAGCGCGCCTTCGGCATGGCAAGGCTGAGCGCCGCCGCAGGCCGCCCCGAACGATTGAGGATCGGCACGCCGAGACAGCAGACATCGGCGCACAGCTCCTCGTCATCCATGGCATAGCCAGCCTCGCGCACGCGCTTCAGCTCGGCGATGAAAGCCTTTCGACTCGTGATGCTCTTGGGCGTTGCCGCAAGGAGCGGGCCGGCGGCAAAGAAGCGTTCGATCTCACCCTCGCTCAACGAAGCGAGCAGTACCTTTCCAGTCGCCGTGCAATGGGCGGGGTCACGCCGCCCCGTGCCCATGGAAACGGTGACGGCCTGCTTGCCGGCAGCCGTACAGATCTCGACGACATCGCGCTCGCTCAGAATGGCGAGGTGGACAGTTTCGCCGGCAAGATCCCTGAGCTCCTCGATGCGCGGGCGCGCTGCTCCAATGAGGTCGAGGCTGCGCGTGTAAGCCGAACCAAGTTCGAGCAGCCGCGGCCCGAGCGCATAAGCGCGGGTCGACGAATC
>JAEYPL010000347.1 GCA_023410905.1 Pseudomonadota bacterium | reverse complement strand
GACGAGGAGTGCCGCCGTGTAGCCCAGGGCTTCCGTGGGAGACATGAAACGTCCTTTGCCGACAATGTCCGTAAGTGTGCGGCGGCCACCCTAATCCATCACGGGCCCACTGAGCGATGGCCTTGTTGTGCGCTGCGCCGCCGCTTGCCACCCTCGGCCGGCCCTGCTTTAAGCTCGCCTAGCTAAATTTCACCCTCAGCGACGGAGAAGCGCCGTGTCCTCGATCCCAGCAACCATGACCGGCATTGCGCTCAACGGCAAAGGCGGCCCGGAAGTCCTGCAGCCGACGTCCATGCCCGTACCGCAGGTAGGCCATGGCCAGATCCTGGTGAAGGTCGCGGCCGCCGGCGTCAATCGGCCGGACGTTCAGCAGCGCATGGGCGCCTATCCGCCGCCGCCCGGCCATTCGCCGCTCCCCGGTCTGGAAATCGCGGGTGAGGTTGCCGCCGTCGGCCCAGGTGTCGCGCGCTGGAAAGTCGGCGACAAGGTCTGCGCGCTCGTCAATGGCGGCGGCTATGCCGAATACTGCATCGCCGAGGATGTGCAGGCTCTTCCCGTTCCCAAGGGCCTCTCCATGGCCGAAGCGGGCGGCGTGCCGGAGACCTACTTCACTGTTTGGAACAACGTTTTCGAGCGCGGTGCGCTGGAGGCGGGCGATTGGTTCCTCGTGCATGGTGGCACAAGCGGTATCGGCACCACGGCCATACAACTCGCCAAGGCCTTCGGCGCTCGCGTGATCGCGACGGCGGGCAGTGCCGACAAGTGCCAGGTCTGCCGTGATCTCGGTGCTGACGTTGCCATCAACTACAAGACCGAGGATTTCGTCGCCGTCGTGAAAGAGGCGACCGGCGGGCATGGCATCGACGTGACGCTCGACATGGTCGGTGGCGACTACACAGAGAAGAACATCGTCGCCGCCGCCGAGGACGGCCGCATTGTCCAGATCGCGACGCTCGCGGGTCCGATGTCGACCATCACGCTGCCGCGCCTTCAGATGAAGCGCCTCACGCTCACCGGCTCGACGCTCCGTCCGCGCACGCGCGATGTGAAGGCGCGCTTTGCCCGTGCGCTCGAGAAAAAGGTCTGGCCGCTCATCGATTCGGGCCGTGTGAAAATCGTGATGGACTCGACTTATCCCCTCGCCCAGGCCTCCGAGGCCCACAAGCGCATGGAGACGAGCCAGCACGTCGGCAAGATCGTGCTGACGGTCTGAGGCGCGGACATTTCGGCAGGATCGCCGGTCATGACCCTCGCCCGCTCGCTTGTCTATTTCGTCGTGTTCTACGTCGTCACGGCGCTGTTCGTGGTGCTCGGGAGCTGGCTTTTCATCGCGCCGCGCTCCTGGGCGATGAAGGGGCTCTCGATCCACGGCAGCACCTGCACGTGGCTGCTGCGCGTCATCTGCGGCACGCGCATGGAAGTGCGCGGTCACGAGAAGCTGCCGCCCGGCGCCTGCCTCGTCGTGTCAAAACATCAATCGGCGTGGGATACGTTCGCCCTCATCCCGCTCTTTCACGACCCCGCGATCGTGCTCAAGGAAGAGCTCAAGTACATCCCCTTCTACGGCTGGTTCTGTCTGAAGTTCGAGCACATCCTCGTCAGTCGTGATCGCGCGAGCGCGGCCCTCAAGAAACTCGTCGCCGACGCCAAGGACCGCGCCGCCGAGGGCCGCGAGATTTTCATCTTTCCCGAGGGCACACGTCGTCCGCCCGGCGCCGAGCCCGACTACAAGCCCGGCTATGTTGCGCTCTACGAAGGCCTCGGCCTGCCCTGCTATCCGCTCGCCCTCAACTCGGGCCTCTACTGGCCGCGTCGCCAGCTCGTCCGCCATCCCGGCACGATCATCGTCGAGATCCTCGACCCGATCCCGCCCGGCCTCTCGCGCAAGGAATTCCGTCGCGAGCTCGAAGCCCGCCTCGAAGCTGCCAGCGACCGCCTGCTGCAGGAAGCCGCTGCGTCACCCAACCCGCCGCCGATGCCCGAAACGGCAATCAAGCGGCTCGCGGAGCTGGCGCAGCGCGGCGGCGTTTCTCCCTGACCCGAGACTTCACTGCGGCCAGATACCGATGGCGTGAAGAACGACCATGAGCGCGCCGAGGATCGGCAAAATGAACATGAGCGTTTGCCCCCACGATCCATCCCACGACCAGCGGCCGTAGATTTGGCGTGGGCCGGCTGGGCTGCGTGACGGTGGTGCGATCCTGGGCTGGTCGTGGAACGCCTTCCACCGCGCTTCGATGGGGCCGCGATAGTCCTCAAAATCGACGATGAGCTCCGGCGACGTGAGCACCATCTGCATCATCGTGCCCTTGGGCCGAAACATGCGCTCGGCGCCCGGAGGCGACAGGATGCTTCGCTTCGGTGCGATGTGCTGCGCGTAGAACTCACCTGTCACCGTCACGGCCATTGCGTGCGGGTAGATGGTGGGCGCGCTGCCGGGGTTCTCGCCCACGAGTGGCCCAACGGTATGTACGTCTTGCCAGGGAATGAAGATGTCCGGCAGCCAGGCCCGGTTGAACGAAAGGCCCGCCGGTGACAGTGAGATGATCGGTCGTGCCGGATGGAAATGGCGGAAGAGCGCGAAGGCAATCCATCCGGAACCTAAGTACAGCAGCATCCAGCCGGCCACGTCCAGCGGCGGATCGACGAGCTGGCTCCACCACGGTCGTCCGGGGCCGCGATGTCCGCTGAGCGCGCCAAAGAGAGCGATGATGGCCACGACGACAAAGATGATCAGGAGCACTGCCGGCAGCACGAGATAGAAAGGATAGCCGGACTGCTCCAGCAGCGTTGTTCCTGCCCATCCCGCGAAAGCCAGGGCCACCAGGGCGAGGTAGACGAGGGCCAAGCCGGCGCCCCATGCATCGCGGCTCTCGATGTGGAGACAGATGGCGAGGCCGGCGACGCAGAACCACAAGGCCCAAGGGACAAGGTTCATCTGCCACTTGTCCACGCTGTAGTCGACCGTCGTCGAGACGTCGGACACGGGCGGTCTCATCGAGGGCTCCAGAGGACTGCGGGCGTTGGCTGTCGCACTCTAATTCGCGCGAAGAAGCCTCACGCGTCGAGGCCTTCGTGGCAGCAGGCTAAATGGAGAATTGCACGTCTGAAGCCGGGTTGGAGAGCGATGAAGGCTGGGAAGGAGGGCGTGAACATAAATAGAACATTTGTTGACCGCGCGGGCGAAATGTCCTATATATAGGTCCTGTCTCCGGATAGGAGCGCTTTGGCAGTATGGCGAGTGAACATACAGAGATCCCTGCGATTTCCCGGTTCATCTGGGACGCGAAATATCGCCTGAAGTCGGCTGACGGCGCGGTGCTCGAAGCCGGCGTCGCGGACACTTGGGCTCGGCTCGCCGCGGCTGGCGCCAGTGTCGAGAAGGCGCGTATGCGCAAGGCTTGGCAGAAGCGCTTTCTCGATGCGCTCACCGATTTCCAGTTCCTCCCCGCGGGCCGCATCATTGCCGGCGCAGGCTCCGGCCGCGATGTCACGCTCTTCAACTGCTTTGTCATGGGGCCGATCGGCGACGACCTCGGCTCGATCTTCGAGAACGTGAAGGAAGCTGCCCTCACCATGCAGAAGGGTGGTGGTATCGGTCATGACTTCTCGACGTTGAGGCCCTCAGGCGCGCTCGTGAAGAGTGTCGGCGCTGGGGCGTCGGGGCCTGTCAGCTTCATGGATGTGTGGGACTCCATGTGCAAGACCATCATGTCGGCCGGTCAGCGGCGCGGCGCCATGATGGCCACCATGCGCTGTGACCATCCCGATATCGAGACCTTCATAGACGCCAAATCCGATCCCGCGCGCCTGAGAAACTTTAACCTCTCGGTTCTCGTCACCGACGCCTTCATGGCGGCCGTCGAGCGCGACGACACCTGGGCGCTCACCTTCGAGGGCACGGTCTACCGCACGGTGCGCGCGCGCGCGCTGTGGGAGCGCATCATGCGCGCAACCTATGGGTATGCCGAGCCCGGCGTGATCTTCATCGATCGCGTCAATGCGATGAACAACCTCGCCTACTGCGAGGAGATCCGCGCGACCAATCCCTGCGGTGAGCAGCCGCTGCCGCCCTATGGCGCGTGCCTGCTCGGCTCGATCAATCTCGCCGCGCTCGTCCGTGACCCGTTTACCGCCATCGCGCGCATTGACGAAGCACGCCTTGCTGAGATCGTGCCGGTCGCCGTGCGCTTTCTCGACAACATGATCGACCTCTCGCATTACCCGCTGGAGGCGCAGCGCCAGGAAGCCAAGGCAAAGCGCCGCATTGGTCTCGGCATCACCGGTCTCGGCGATGCGCTTGCTATGTGCGGCCTGCGATACGATGCGGAGGATGCGCGCGCCCTCGCCGAGCGGATCGTGGAGCAGATTGCGGCGCTCGCTTATGGCGCAAGTGCGGAGATCGCCACGGAAAAAGGCGCTTTCCCGCTCTACGACGCGCAGGCTTTTCTTGCTGCCCCCAATGTCGCGCGCCTTCCCGAGCATGTCCGGCGCGGGATTGCGCAGAACGGCATTCGTAATGGCTGCCTCACATCGATTGCGCCGACGGGCACGATCTCGCTTCTCGCCGGCAACGTATCGAGCGGCATCGAGCCGATCTTCGATCTTGCGTACAAGCGCCGCATGCGCGGTGCGGGTGATAGTGTCAGCGAGGAGATGGTAGAGGACTTCGCCTATCGCCGCTTCCGGCAGCAGTCAGGGGCGGACGCGCCGCTTCCCGCCGCGTTCGTCACTGCGCACATGCTGGCGCCCGCCGCGCATCTTGCCATGCAGGCAGCCCTGCAGAAGCATGTCGACAGCGCCATCTCGAAGACCATCAATTGCCCTGTCGACATGCCCTTCGAGGCGTTCGAGAGCATCTATACCGAGGCGTACGCGCTCGGTCTCAAGGGTTGCACGACCTATCGGCCGAACCCGGTGACCGGCTCGGTGCTGGAAGCGGCTCCGACGGCAACCGCGGAGGCATCGCCATCCGCGCCGTCGCCGGTCACAGCGCCGTCCCCGCGCACAGGCGATGTCGTCTACATGGCACGGCCGCTCGAGCGCGATCCCGTCTTGCCGGGCTTCACCTACAAGCTGAAGTGGCAGGCGAGCGATCACGCCATCTACGTGACGATGAACGACATCGAGCGCGACGGCCGGCGCCGCCCCTTCGAGATCTTCATCAACACGAAGAACCTCGAGCACTACGCCTGGACCGTGGCGCTCACGCGCATGATCAGCGCCGTGTTCCGCCGCGGCGGCGACGTCACCTTCGTCGTCGAGGAGCTGAAGGCCGTATTCGATCCTCAGGGTGGGCAGTGGATGGGTGGCCGTTATGTGCCGAGTCTGCTGGCGGCCATCGGTGAGATCATCGAGGCTCACATGATCCGTATTGGCTTCCTGACGCCCCCGGAGAGCCGCGGTACGGGCCGCCAGGACATGCCGGCGCCGACAAGGGTGCTCGCCGCCGAAGCTGCGCCCGCTACTCCCACGAGCGGTGCCGCATGGACACCACTGGGGGCGCCGATCCCCCTGAGAGGCGGCGCACGCCGCTGTCCAAAATGCCAAGGTAATCAGTTTCTTCCGCAGGAAGGCTGCCATCTCTGCTTAGATTGTGGTTATTCAACATGCGGTTAGCTAAAGCGTCACGCCGCCGTAATGCTCGTGTCGGAAAAAGTGTATCCGCCGCGCCACACGTTAGTGGCCCATTAACAAAACCGTGTGATGCAGGATTTTCGAACTTGAATAATATGCGTATACGACAAACTTCTCGGGAGCTGTTCTGCAGTCCTGTGCGTTCAGCGTTGGAAGTTATTGTTGGCGCGTGCCGGCTTTGGGTTCCGCAGCGTGCTGTTGCGTTTTGAGAGTGTGCCGAAATGGCCGTGCGTCGGACAGAGAGTGTAAGGAAGCGTGCGAAGGAGCGGCGCGAGCCCGCATCCGCGCGCCCTGCGCCTGATGCCGCCAGCACCAGCCAGCATGTCTGGCGCGGCGCCTCGGGAACCGTCTACACCCACACCGCGACAAGTCTCATCTACTGCCCCGAAATGCCAGAAGCCACCTATCTGCTTCTGCATCGCGATGCCGGCGGTGTGGCGCGCGTGCTGCGCGTCGGAACACTTGATAGCAAAGCCCGCTCGCTGAACCTCGCCCGGATCCGTCAGGCGGGTGCAACGCTCGGTGCCAACGAGGTGCACTTCCGCGTCGAGCGCACATCAGCGGCCGAGCGCGCGCGTATCGTCTTCGACATCGAGAACGGTCTCGCTGGAAGCGCCGCGCTTGCGGAAACGGCTTTCGACCGCGCGCATCAGCCGGCCTGACGAACATCTCCGACCTTGTTGACTGATTGGCGTGCCGTCGGTGTGCTCGCTCCTTTGCGTCTTCGACGCGAGTAGGGCCGCACTTTCTTTTGATGCCGCGGGCTGCTGGGAAGGGGTGCTTCCGCAACCTCACTGTGGTGCGGCGGCCATGCAGGCAGGTCGCGATTGAGGCTGCAAATCATAAAAGCGGGTGGGTCCGGGAGGGTGTCCCTCCCGGTGGGGGTTCGGGGGCTTAGCCCCCGTCGCGCCGCAGGGGCGCATGAGTGCTCCGGACATCCCCGGATAATTAGGCCCGCCGCCGCCG